>JBFWPD010000038.1:0-15852 GCA_050250175.1 Vicinamibacterales bacterium | reverse complement strand
AGTTCGAGACGATATTGAGCGCGAAGGTACTGAGGAACAGCAGCATCCCGACGGCGAAGATCGTCCGGTACTCGAGCGTCCCGGCTGGCGTATCTCCGAGGCTCACCTGGACGATGTAGGCCGTCATCGTCTCGACGGGCACTCTCGGATCGAGCGTGAGCCGCGGCTGCTGCCCGGCAGCAATCGCCACAATCATCGTCTCGCCGATCGCACGAGAGACCGCGAGAATCGCAGCCGCCGAGATGCCGGAGAATGCCGCAGGAACCACCACCCGAAGCGAGGTCTGCATTCGCGTGGCGCCGAGCGCATAGGCGCCTTCGCGCAGCCCGTTCGGCACGCTGTGCAGCGCGTCCTCCGACAGCGACGACACGAGCGGCAGAATCATGATCCCCATGACGATGCCGGGGCCGAGCGCGTTGAAGCCCGCAAGGCCTGGAACGAACCCCTGCAGCAGCGGCGTGACGAACTGGAGGGCGAAGTACCCGTAGACCACCGTCGGGACGCCCGCGAGAATCTCGAGAATCGGCCTGACAATCCGGCGCAGACCGCCGGACGCGTACTCGCTCAGATAGACGGCCGTCAGCAGGCCCGCGGGCAGCGCGACGACCATGGCGATGGCCGACGCGAGCAATGTGCCCGTGACGAGCGGCAGAACGCCGAAGTGCTTCTCGAAGAAGAGCGGCGTCCACTCGGTGCCGAACAGGAACTCGGTCAGCGGCACCTCGCGCAGAAACGCCAGCGTCTCGAACACCAGCACTACGACGATGCCGAGCGTGATGAAAATCGAGGCAGCCGCACAGAGAAAGAGGCCACGCTCGATGACGAACTCGATGACGGTCCGGGTGGTGACGCGCCGCATGCGCCGTGATTCTATCTCGACAACCGATCCGACAGTGTGACGTCCGCCTGCGCGCCCCCTTCGAACATCGTTCCGGTCGTTCGGGCCGCGTAGCGCTTTCGCACCATGTCGTACTCGGCATCGGTCAGCGGGATGTAGCCCACCTCCCGCACGAGCGGGGTGCCGTCGCCTATGAAGTAGGACACGAACGAGTCGACCTCGGGCCGCGCGAGCGCCGACACCTTCGGGTAGATGAAGATCGGCCGCGAGAGCGGGCGATACGTTCCAGTAGCGACGGTCTCAGGCGACGGCGCAATCGCTCCGGCGCCGTTCGAGTCGTCTCCGTCGTTGACTGCGACCAGCCTGAGCCTGTCCTGGTTTTCTTCGTAGTAGGCGAAGCCGAAATATCCGAGCGCGTACTCGTCGCCACTGACACCCTGGACGACGACGTTGTCGTCCTCGCTCGACGTGTAATCGCCGCGGCTGGCCCCCGTCTCTCCGACAATCGCCTCGGTGAAGTAGTCGAAGGTGCCCGAGTCCACCCCGGCGCCAAAGAGGTGGATCTCCTGGGCGGGCCATCCCGTCCGAATCTGATTCCACCGCATCACCGTGCCCTGCGCGGCGGGCTCCCAGAGCTTCTTCAGCTCTTCGACGGTGATGTCGTTCGCCCACGTGTTGTTCGGGTGAACCACGATGGCCAGTCCGTCGTACGCCACGGGCAGCTCGATATATTCGACGCCGGCTGCGGCACACGCTTCCCGCTCCGTCGCACTGATGGGCCGCGACGCGTCCGCAACGTCAATCTCGTTGCGGCAGAACTTCTGGAATCCCCCGCCCGTTCCGGAGATGCCCACCGTGATCCGGACGTCGGGAATCACGACGCGGAACTCTTCCGCCATCGCCTCGGTGATCGGGTACACCGTGCTCGATCCGTCCACCTGGATGACGTCCATCGTGGCGCCCTCTTCTCCGCCACCACCGCACGCTGCGAGCGGAAGACACACGGCCATCAATGCTGCTCTGATTTTCATGGGTTCAGCCTAGCGTATGACGCGTGACGCCCCGGTTTCGCGCTTGTTAAATCGGTGTTACGTGCTTCACCAGCCGACGCGGAGGCCCGTCACCCACGCGATGCCCGAATACCCTCCGTCGGCGACGTCGTGATCGTTCAAGTCCGCAATCTGAAGCCCGCTCTGCAGCTTCAGTCTGTGCCCGTAGAAGTAGTAGTTCCCACCCAGGTAGAGCTCGTTGTACACATCGCCGCGAGCCGAGGCCACGCGGCTCTCGTAGGTGGCGAGGCGCACAGCGCTCTCGCCGCTGCCGTCGAGGAACGTATAGCGCGTGACGAGCTGGAACCGATCAGTCACGTTGTAGAAAGGCATCGCCATCAGGCCCCAGATGTCCCCTTCTCCCTCGTGGCCTGCCCCGCCTGAGAGATCCGTGCGAAGACCCCAGCGTCCCCGCTCGAGACTCAGGTTGATCGAGCCGATGTGCTTCATCGCGCGCGTGAACGTGTTCTGCGGATCGGAGGTCTGGTAGACGTAGTTGCCCGCGAGAACCGCCCGGTCGCCCAGCGGCAGGGCATGGTTGAGCGTGCCGAGGAAGACGACGCCCCCGTTGAACTCGCCGAGCTCGCGATTCGCGTCGCCCGCCGAATACGAACCGACGCGATATCCCCAGCCGCTTCGCGAACCTGAGACGCTGACGCCGGGCAGATACTCCTGAGGAAACCAGAGGTTGTTGCTCAGATTGCTGCGGTCAATCGCGAGGAGCTCCCTGGACGACGTCGCGCCGTCGATGGTGAATGGCAGGCTCTGCTTTCCGAGCGTCAGGACCAGCTGCGGATTCCTCGCCCACTGAACATAGAAATCCGTGACGCGCACATAGAACGGGTCGCGCTCCTGCGGGTTCAGCTCGACCTCCGCATGAAACGTGAGGGTGCGGAACAGCCTGATGCGCGGCCCGAGCCGCAGCCGCCGCACATTCCATTCATTGCTGTCGCCTTGGTCGGCGGACACAGCCGCGAAGTCCTGGTGATAGCGCCCGCTGAACAGCACCTGCTGGACAACGGGGTTGGTCCCATCCTCGTACCACTCGGCAAAGCGCCAGATCCTGTCGTACGCCGACTCGGACTGTTGAGAGTCCTGCGCATGAGCAACCGGCGCACTGACGCAGAGCGCGCACAGGCCCAGGAACATGACGGACCGGACCCGGAACCCGCCAGTCATGTGTCGGAGGTGCAACAGCATCACGACTGCAGTGTGCCGAACCTCGCGTCGGCGTGTGTATCGGGAGGAATTCCCGAAGGTAACGTGTGTGTAAATTCCTGATGACCTGGCGCTCGAACACCCGTGAGCCGGTTCCCCCTCCCTTCGCGCAGTAACCGGCGTGAGACGTCGCGTCTTCTTCGCTGGAGTGTTACTGACACGTGGCGCGCGGTACGCGTGGACGTCACGGACGGGCTGCATAGTGTGGTCATCGTGCGCGCCCGCCTGCCTAATGCGCAGGCGTGACGACGATGCAACGCACGAGGAAGAGAGACGCATGAGGCTCGACGCACACGTGCATACGCACTACTCGGGAATGACGACGATCTGGCCGCTGTCACTGATCATGCGGGAGTCCTACAACACCCCCGAGCGCGCGTACCGGCTCGCCAAGGCGCGCGGCATGGACCTTGTAGCCATTACCGATCACGACACGATTGAGGGGGCGCTGTGCCTCGCCGATCACCCCGACGTCATCGTCGGCTGCGAGGTCTCGGCGTCGTTCCCTGGCGAGGACGTGGACGTGCATCTCGGAGTACTCGACGTCACTGCGCGACAACACCAGACGATCAGCCGTCTGCGGCATGACGTGGCAGAGCTTCTCCCGTATCTGCGCGAAGAACGCATCTTCACGATCATCAACCACGTCGCATCGCAGGTGAACGGACGGCTGACGCCCGCGCACATAGCCGCCCTGTTGCCCTGGGTGGATGCATTCGAAGTCATCAACGGCTCGCGGCTGGGAGCGCAGAACCGCACGGCCGCAGCGCTTGCGCAGGCGTCAGGCAAGGGACGTATCGGCGGGAGTGACGCGCACACCGGCCGCGGGATCGGACGGACATGGACTGTCGTGGAGGGCGCCACGTCACGCGACGAGTTCATGCAGGGCCTTCGCACCGGACGTGCCAGGGCAGAGGGCCACGAAGGAAGTTTCCTCACGATGGCGTCGGACGTGATGCGATTCGCAGGCCGCTTCTACGAAGAGCGGGGCCGCATGCTCATCGAGAAGCCGCACCTCTGGCAGCGCCACGCCTTCGTACTTGGCGGCATTGCCGGACTCCCACTGCTGTGCCTCCCTCTCATGGGCGCGATGATGCATTTCGTAGAGGAGGCGCGTTTCAACCAGTCGCTCTTGTTCGATCTCGTCGCCCGCCCCACGGTGCGACACACCCCGACCACCCTGCCGGAGGCGGCCTGAGATGAACGTCGCCATCTTCACCGACAACGATTTCTCGAAGGTCAACGGCGTCACCACGACCCTGAAGGCCGTGCTCGCGCATGTCCCGGCCGATGTGGACGCGCGAATCTATACGTGCGGGGACGAAGCGGTCGAGTCGAGCGACTACGTGGCGCTCCAGGCACACGGAATGAGCATCCCGTTCTATCCCGACATGACGATGTACTTCCCGCCGTTCCGCCGGTTCCTGCGGCGTGCGATTGCCGATCGGATCGACCTTGTGCATTTCACGACGCCCGGACCGGTCGGGCTCGCGGCGATGTACGTCGCATCGAAGCTTGGCCTCCCGATGGTCGGCAGCTTCCACACCGATCTCGCGGAATACACGCGGGTACTGAGCGGCTCGATCATGCTGGGCGATCTGATGCGCGAATACATGCGCTGGCCTTACGGCAAGTGCAGCCAGATCCTCGTCCCATCAGAGGCAACGCGGCAGACCCTCATCGACAGCCAGATCGACGAAACCAGGATCCGGATCTGGAAACGCGGCGTTTCCGCGGACCGCTTCACGCCCGCACGACGCTCATCTGTTCTCAGGGAAAGCTGGGGCGTCGACGAGAGCCGGCTGGCGCTGCTCTACGTGGGACGCGTCTCCAGGGAAAAGGGGCTTGCGATGCTCGCCCCTCTCTGCGAGCGGCTGCGGAAGTCAGGGGTCGACCACCAGTTGATTGTTGCTGGCGACGGTCCGATGCGGGGAGAACTCGAGACGACATGCCCGGACGCAATCTTCACCGGGCTGCTCAGTGCCGACGAAGTCGCCGACACGATGGCCGCATCGGACATCTTCGTCTTTCCGAGCCGGACCGAAACAGCAGCTGCCCCTCGTCAGCCACTCGATCGAATTCGCGGCACACTGGGTTCGTGGGACCGACGCGCTGGCGGCGAGCATCGGCGCGTCGGCGCTCTTCACCGCGATCTCCACGGCGTTTCACCTGCACGCGATGCGTCGGGGCGTCCTGACCGTCGGAAATGGATCCCAGTCGCTCGCCGCCGACCTGAGAGCAATCCCGGGCCTGCTCCTGAGCTTTGTGGGTCTTCGCCGCCGGCGATCGATGGGATGCGACCCTGTGGACCTTCCGCTGTGATCAAGACCGTCCACCTGACCAACTCGCATCACGAGAGCTCCGGGGGCATCAGGACCTTCTATCACGCGCTGATGCACGCAGCATCAGCCCATCGTCGTCACATACGCCTGATTGTTCCCGGTGCACAGTCAGGCGTCGAAGATGTCAACGACTACGCACGCATCTATCGCGTCGCCGCGCCGTCTTCGCCTTTCATCGACCGACGCTACCGGCTGCTTCTGCCCAACCGTATCCTGTTCGGTACCGGCCCGATCTGGTCGATCCTGCGCGAGGAGAAGCCCGACCTGGTTGAAGTCTGCGACAAGTACTCGCTGATCTACCTGGGTGGGCTGATTCGCGCAGGATGGCTCGGCCGCGATCCGCGTCCGGCTGTCTCCGCGCTGACGTGCGAACGAATGGACGACAACGTCGCCACGTTTCTCAGCGCCTCCCGGATCGCACGCCGTCTATCGCGCCGGTACATGCGCGCAGCGTATGCGAGGCAGTTCGATGGACACATCGCCATCTCCCGCTATACGGCCGAGGAACTGGATGGCTGCGGCCGCCCTGTCTACCACGCTCCGCTCGGCATCGACGCCAGGGCGTTCCAGACAGCAGGGAGGAACGACGAACAGCGCCGCGCGCTGTTCGGTCGCGTCGTCAACGATCCGCGAACGGTGATGCTGTTGTACGCCGGGCGATTGAGCGCCGAGAAGAACCTCCCGCTGCTCGCCGGAACGATGCGGCTGCTCGAAGGCTCGCATGCTCATCGCTTTCACCTCGCAGTGGCCGGCGATGGCCCGCAGCGGGACTCGTTTGCCGGAGAGCTTGAAGAGATCGCGCCTGGTCGGGTTCAGTTTCTCGGCCACGTGGGAGGACACGAAGCGCTCGCCAGGCTCTACGCAAACGCAGACGTCTTCGTTCACCCAAACCCGCGGGAACCATTCGGCATTGCTCCGCTCGAAGCGATGGCCGCTGGTCTGCCCCTCGTCGCGCCTGCATCAGGCGGAATTCTCGAATACGCAACGGCTTTGAACGCCTGGCTGGCCGCGCCCACGCCAGCGGCATTCGCAGCCGCCGTCCGCCACGTCATCGACGATCCCGGCGATCGTTCCCGTCGCACTGCCGAGGGCGTTCGTACAGCATTGAGGTTCGACTGGCCGATCGTCGCCTCCCGCTTCTTCGAGTGCTACGACCGCATTCATGCCGACTCGGAGGCGTGCCGGTTCATCGGCGATGAACTGCCGCTGGGCCGCAAACCCCAGGGTGGGCGAATCTAGTCATCTAGTCATCTGGTCATCTGGTCATCTGGTCATCTGGCCGGACTGGCCGCTTGCAGTGTGACCAAATGGTCAGATGACGAGATGATCACATTCGCTAGCCGTTGGCAGGCGCCCACGAACCGTTGCGGTACAGGGTCAGCGCGACGTCGACGTTTTCCCGAAGCGCCTTCGCGATTGCATCCCAGTTCTTTTCCGAGCGGATCAGCGTCTTCCATGAATAAAGGTGCTTCGGCTTGTGGAAGTCGCTGTTGGCGACGTACGGATAGTGCTTCAGGCTCGTGACGGAGAAGAGGTCGTCGCGATTGGCGGCTTCCCAGACATCCACCAGATCGACGAGACGCTTGCGGTGATCCCACAGGTAGCACGTCGAGATCTCGATGCGCCGCGTCGTCCGATGATGAGGATGACAGGCGATGCTGAGTGCGCCCTGCCGCCGGATCTCCCTGAGAATCTGCTCCGCCGGCTGATCGGCGCTGATGTGCTCGCGGAGGTTGAGGCCGACGATGTGCGAGTTCTTCCGGCTTCTCAGGTGGTTCTGCGTGATCTCGGCGCCTGGAATCACCAGCAGACCGTAGCGGCGCCTGGCGCGATCGGCCTCGCGCTCAATCTCCGCCAGGCAGTCGGGCCATCGTTCCTCGGTGACCGAGAACTGACGCCGGCCGAACGACATGATGCGGCCCGCCCGCGCCAGCAGATCGCGCTTCATCAGGATGTGATCGGTGATGGCGATGACGTCGAACCGTTCGGTCCGACCGTACAGATCGACGACCTCCCGGATGGACAGGCGGCCATCGCTCCAGGTCGTGTGGACGTGGAAGTCCGAGAGGAGAAAGGGCTCGTATCCGGGCACGTCAGGCCCTCACGTCGATGTGGCTGCGATCGGCCGGCCGGTGCCGCAGCACTTCTGACCAGAAGTTGCGGACGTAGAGACCAAAGACCTTGCGCTTTCCCATTGCGTGATACCGCCGCGCAGAAGTCCAGATCCAGCAGTCGTTCGTCAGCGACACCATCCCGTGCGGGGTCAGCCGCCGTCCGAGATTGGTGTCTTCGCCATGAAACTCGATGGTGCGATCGAACCCGCCGATGCGCTCCAGGGCCGTGCGGCGCACGGCGAAGTTTCCCCCGTAGAGCACGGCTCCCACCGCCAGACCGTGGTGCACGAGCGCGTGCGTCGGAGGCGCCACGACCCAGTCATACGCACGAATCAGCGCTCGCCCGCTCCAGTCCCAGTCGTAGAACCGATAGGGGCCCGTCACCGCAACTGCCGCCGCGCGCTGCTGGAAGCGCCGTTCAATGCGCTCGAGCCACTGCAGCGGCGCACGGCAGTCCGCGTCCACGTACGCAAGGATGTCGCACCTCGATGCGAGGCGCGCCGCCTCACGTGCGATCACCAGTCCCCTGTGTGCTTCATGAATGACGCGGACACCAGGCACACGGCGCGCGATGGCCGCGGTGCCGTCGGTGCTCGCGTTGTCGATGACGATCAGCTCGTCGGGAGGGCGGCTCTGCGCAAGCAGCGAGTGCAGACAGGGTGCCAGGAACCGCGCTTCGTTATAGGCGCAGACGATCACGGCGATCGTCGGCCTCGGCGTCATCTCCGGGACCGTTCGTGGCAGCGGGGAGTCGCCCCGACCGGCTGCACTCGCATGCTTCGCAGCATCGGACACAGCCTAGACGGCCGGTGTGACGGTCAGGTGGCGCCGAGGTTTCGGGAAGGTGAAAACAGAGGCGGGAGGGCCCGGAGGGGCAGGACGGGCGGGAGGCAGGAGGATCTGGCTAGTGCGATTCCGGCTTGAGCGGCTCGAGCAGGATGTACCAGCTCTCACAGTCCGTGCGGCCGCCGCCACCGAGACTCACGGTGAACGCGAGATCCAGGCTCGGGATCTCCCAGCGGTGATGGCCGTCTGCCGGCACGCGGAACGGCTGGAGCAGGTTGTCTGGCGACATGTGATCACGATGCTCGTCCTGCACGCCCCGGAAGATCGCGAACTCGCGGCGCGGGCCGAGATGAACCTCGAATTGACCCTCGCCATTGACGACGTGGTCGTAGACCTGCTCGTCGTAGGGGCCGCCGTAGGGGACCTGACACGACTGCCAGTTGCCCTCGAGGACGTTGCGCGGACTGCTCGGCTGGGACACAAACTGCGCGTGCAGTGACGTCCCGCCGGCTGCGCACAGCACTGCCAATCCGCCGGCGACCAGCGAGCGGGACCGCACGAACCATCCAACAGGGTTGTTCATAGCAGCAAGTCGTGCCTTGCCAGCAGGATAGCACCTCCCCCGAGGAGTAACCCACATTTAACACCTTCGATACGGGAGCGAAACGCGCACCCGCTACTGTCGACCAGGTCGATGCCAAAACAACGGGTGCTCATCGTAGAAGACGAGCAGGACATCGCGGGCCTCATCAAGCACACCCTCGAGCGGGGCGGTGACACCGAAGCCGAGATCGTGGGCAGCGGCGACGCCGCGCTGAAAGCGGTCAACGCGCGACGTCCTGATCTCATCATCCTGGATCTCAACCTTCCGGTCGTGAACGGACTGGAGGTCTGCCGGATCCTCCGCGGCCGGACGGACGGCCGTCATCTGCCCATCATCATGCTCACCGCGCGCACGGCGGAGAACGACCGCGTGAACGGCCTCGAGATGGGCGCGGACGACTACGTCACCAAGCCCTTCAGCCTCCGCGAGCTGACGGCGCGCGTGCGAGCCGTGATGCGGCGCAGCGCCACCGTGCAGGATCAACCGGCCAGCGCCTATCAGGGCGCCCATCTGGTCGCCGATTTCGACGGGGTGTCAGTTGCCGTCGACGGACAAGCCATCCGCCTGACGCGCCGGGAATTCGAGCTGCTCCGCTACCTCGTCCAGAACAAGAACCGCGTCGTGTCGAGGGACCGCCTGCTCGAGCGTGTGTGGGGATACGACCGCCTGGTAGAGACGCGGTCGGTAGACGTCCACGTGGGAAGGCTACGTGGAAAGCTTGGAATGGCGGGCCGTCAGATTGAGACCGTGGTCGGGCTTGGCTATCGCTTCATCGACTGATGTTTTCTGACGCGACGCGCCATCCCTGAGCTTTCAGCTCCGACACTTCCAGATCGAAGAGCGCCATCGCGCGCTCGACGCGGTGCCAGTCCTGATAGACATCGCGACGCCGGAGCGTCCGATCTTCCTCGAGCTTCACTTCCCAGCCGTCAGCCCCTGCCTGATGAATGGAATAGCGTCGGACGTGGTCGGCACACTCCAAGCTGAGCTGATACATGCTGGCCTCTACGGGCTGGTTTGTTTGGGAGCAGCCTTCGGAGCGTGCATTGTCCATCTGTACCGTCCGCCATGCGTGTTAAATCGGTGCAACAACCACACGGCTTGTTGGGATGACCAACAGAACAGGTAGGACAAAACCTAATGCAGGCGGCGGAGAAGCTTGGGCGGGGCAAACCAGCGAAGATGGCCAGGCGTCCCCGGGGGGAACTCCTCCAGATCGATGCGACAGACTGCGCCCTTCTTGAACTCCAGCGCCTTCCTCAATCCAGCAAGTCTGGCGGCCGTCTGCCCGATACCGGGTTCGTGCCCTACGAGCGCGATGCTGCTGCGGCGCGCGTGCTTCGCCAGATCGTGCACCAGCGCGGCGTGCGCGGCGCCGGGAGAGAGCGAGTCGATCACTGTGACCGCGGGCGAAGGATCGAGGACTGACGCAAGGGCATCCGCCGTTTGCTTCGCACGCACCAACGGACTCGTCAGCAGGACGTCGATGACGATGCCAAGACGCACGAGACCCTGCCCGATCTGCTTCAGCTCGTGCCTGCCTCGATCGGTCAGCGGCCGCCTATTGTCGTCTGGCCACTCGGGACCGCGCTCTTCGGCGACGCCGTGTCGCACGACATAGAGCGTCCACGTGCGTGTTGCCATCACCCGGCTCGTCTGACGGCGGCGGGTGTTCCCACGGAGAGGCGCTGGCAGAGTGCTTCGAGCTTCGGGCGCTCACGCATGTAGCGAGCGTGGATGCGCCGGCAATCGTCCTCGAGGTGCCTGACGAGCCTGTCGAACTGCCGTCGCGATGTGACGTCAGGATTGGGCGCCGTCGCGTGCGCCTGACGGACGTGATCCAGCAACACCTGAAGGTCGTGCAGGCGTCCCAGCATGTCCTGCACCCGCTTCAGGCGACGACGCTCCGGGCTGCGCTTCCTCGCTGCGGCCTGTTCGTTCAGTTCGACCGCATACCGGAGCTTCTTCAGCGCGATTCGCACGGCATGAAGCCGCTCGGGAAGGTACACGGCACCGGCACTCTTCATCGATGCCGCAAGCGCAGCTGCGCGTCGGGCGACGCGGGCTTCGAGCGCCCATTGCCAGCCCCGCCCTGGATGCGTTCCGGTCTGCCCTTCCTCGACGAAGCGCGCCGCCCGCTCGAGCTTCTTCGACAGGCGCCGGTACTCGCCGATCGTCGCCTTGTTCGTCGCCCGCTCCGCGGCTCGGTGCCTCCGGGAGCGCACATGCGCAGCCACCTGCGCGAGTGCGGCGCTGTCGGTCCCCTCGTGCCTGTCCTCCAGTTCCGCAATCAGCGTGAGCAGCACGTCGGCCTCGCGCACCGGTCCCAGCGTCTGTGTGATGCCACGCAGCCTTCGACCGAGCTTGACTGCCGTGTGTGATTCGAGCTGCAGGACTGGAAGCAGTTCCCGGAGACGGCGCGAGGCCACACGCGCCTGGTGCACGGACTTCGAGTCTGCCGACTCGAGTCCGTGTAACATCCGTGTAAACCGCTTCAGGCGTGGGCGAAGCAGATCGTACCGGCGCGACGCTGCGGACATAGCTGATGAACGCAGCGTAAATACGCCGCGCACACCTTGATTATAGTTGCCGCTTCAAGACAAGCTCAACGCCATGCGACTCGCCGCCATCGACATCGGAACGAATTCAGTCCACATGATCGTGGTTCAGGTTCGTCCCGATCTCTCCTTCGAGGTCATCGATCGCGAGAAGGAGATGGTCCGTCTCGGGGCAGGCGGACTCGATGGCCGCGCGCTGACGCCGGAGGCGATGCATGCGGCGCTGCAGGTGCTGTCGAAATTCCGGCGGCTCGCCGAGTCGCACGGCGTTGATGAGATTGTGGCCGCGGCGACCAGCGCGACACGAGAGGCGGAAAACGGCGGCGAATTCCTCCACGCGATCACTGCAGAGACGGGAATTCGTCCGAAGGTCATCACCGGCACCGAGGAAGCGCGCCTCATCCACATGGCCGCGGCGTACGGAGTCGGCGTCCCCGGCGAGGTCGCCGTCTCCGTGGACATCGGCGGCGGCAGCGTCGAGATTACACGCGGCATTGGTCCGGACGTCGATCGAGGGCAGAGCTTCAAGGTCGGCGTCATCCGTCTGACCGAGCGCTTCGTCAAGAGCGATCCGATTCAGGCGCGCGAGGAGCGACGGCTCGTGCGGCATATCGAGAACCAGCTGGGCGAATACCTCGACACGATCGCCGCAGCCGGCTTCGACAGGGTGATCGGAACATCGGGCACGATTCTCAGCCTGGGCACGGTCGCCGCCGCAGAGAGCGGGAAGCCGGCGGCGAACCTCAGGAACCGCCGCGTCTCCGCCAAGCAGCTCCATCGCATCCGAAAGGAACTGACCACGCTCGACCTCGAGCGGCGGCTGCGAGTGCCGGGCCTCGATCCACGGCGCGCGGATCTCGCCGTCGCGGGCGCCGTGCTCTTCGACACGATCGTTCGCCGGCTCGGTGCAGAGGAAATCACCCTCTGTGACTTGTCGCTCCGAGAGGGCCTCATCCTCGACTACATCGCGCGCCATCGGAAGCGGATTGCGCAGGCCGATCGCTATCCTGACGTCCGCCGCCGCAGCGTCGTCGAGCTGGCCGAGCGCTGTCACTACTGGCGTGAGCACGCGCAACAGGTCGCGCAGCTCGCGATGACGCTGTTCGACGCCACCAGGGGCGTACACGGGCTGACCGATCGCGAGCGGGAGTGGCTGGAGTATGCGTCGCTTCTGCACGACATCGGATCGCACATCAGTTACGAACGGCATCACCGCCACTCCGAGTATCTGATCCGGAACGGCGATCTTCGCGGCTTCGAACCGGACGAGATTGAAACGCTGGCGCTCATCGCCCGGTATCACCGCCGCGCGACGCCGAAGAAGAAACACGAAGGCTTCTCACATCTGAGTCGTGACCGCCGTCGCGCGGTCAAGTGGCTGTCCGCGATCCTGCGGCTGACCGAAGGCCTCGACCGCAGTCACTCACAGACAATCACGGGCATCGCGCTGCACGATCGCGGCGATGACGCGCTCCTCCAGCTGCGCACCGCGGGAGAAGCCGAGCTCGAAGTCTGGGCGGCGACGCGGCATTCCTCTCCGCTCGAGGCGTTGCTGAAGAAGCCGATCAGGATCGAGGTGAGCCGGGAAACCGCGTTGTCCATTCCGCGACTGCCCGCTGGCGGCGTCGCCGGCGCGGCATCCGAACGCTCGTCACGGCAGACAGCGCAGCGCAAGGCCGTCGTGCCGGCGGCCACGGCCGCGAGCCGTGCTGCCGGCGGCCAGAACGCGCGGCAGCGAATGGCCCTTGTGCGTAACGGCCGCGCCCGGAAGCCTGCCTGATCGGAACGCCTTCGAGATCGCGCCCGCTGTCGGGCAGACGGACTCATGCAGATGTTGCCGCCGCTCACGCTGGAAAACCGCCTGATCCTCGCCTGCGCACGGACGGATGCGGACGTCCAACGCATCGCTGCGCTGGTGGGCGAGGGTCCGGACTGGCAGGCGTTTCTACAGAAAGCAGAGCGATGGGGTCTCGCGCCGCTGGTGCACATGAACCTGCGGCAGTCCGATCACGTGCCGGCGGATGCCGCGCAGCGGCTTCGCCACCTTTCTCACCACGAGAAGATTCACGGGCTCGCCAGGCGAGAGCTGTTGCGCATGGCCCTCACGCGCTTCGCAGAGGCGCAGGTGCCAGTGATCGTCTTGAAGGGGGCTGTGCTCGCAACAGTCGTCTATCCCTCTCCGGGCTTGCGCCCGATGCGGGACATCGATCTTCTGGTCCGGCGTCGCGATCAGGACAGGGTCGAGGCAGTGCTGCGCAGCCTGAGGGACACGCTCTGGGCACGGCAGGCCGCGCCGGCGGCGCAGCCCCGTAATCCGTATCTGAAGCCTGAGAGCGTCGCTCTGCTCGACATCCGACAGGACGTCTTTCCTGCGGGCAGTCCGGACGGGCTGCCGGCAGCTGGCCCTGTGCCAATCGCGGACTTCTGGGCACGGGCGCGATCGGCACACATCGAGTCGGTGGGGACGCTGATATTTGCCCCGGAGGATCTGCTCCTCCATCTGTCGTTCCATCTGACCGTAGCGGCGGGCTCTGCCAGTCGGGTGAGGACCCTCTGCGACATCGGCGAGGTATGCCGCTACTACCGGGAGACGCTCGAGTGGACGCAACTCATCGACCGCGCCTGTTCCTACGGACTCGAGAAGCCGCTCTACTCTGCGCTGCGCTTGGCCGAGGAGATGGTCGAGGCTGGCGTGCCGCCGCGGGTGCTCGAGGACTTGAGAGTCATTCTCATCCAGCAGCTGGACGAACATCTCATCACCGCCCGCCGAACGCTCCTCGAGGAGGATCGGCCCGCAGACAATTCCTCGAGCGCTGATCTCTCCGCGGCGGCTGGCCAGTCCGCGACTCCGAGTTCGAGCCCCTTGCGAACGCTCGAGAAGATTACGCCCTCTCGGACCGCCAGCGGCGAGCGTCTCGTGCGGACCGCGGGCGAAGTCGCGGTCACCTACGACCAGGGCATGACCGACGGCGTGGGCTCACAGCTGCATCGCATCTTTGGCTTTTACGCCCTGGCCCGGGCGCTCGAGATCAAGTACATCCACTCGGGGCTGCGCGACGTCGGCTACCAGGGGCTGATGCCGCTGCTCAACGGGCGCCTCGACCCCGACTTCACCGCTCGCTACAACGCCTTCTTCTCGCTGCCCTCCGACGACTTCGACCTCGAAGGGTGCGAGCGTGTCCGGGTCCACAGCCTGGACGGGGCCGCCGTCGCGCGCTGCCAGGAGCAGGCGGCGGCGACGGGGCGTCCCCTGCTGATACAGGGACACCTGCCGTACGCGTATATCAACCGGCATCCAGCGGGCTATCAGGCGCTGCGCGAGGTCAGTCCCTACCGCGGGTTCCGGCCGGCGGGCCCCGTCCGCGTGTGCATCCATCTGCGTCGCGGCGACAACAGCGTGCAAAGCCGGGAGCAGGAATTTCCCCAGCCCCTGCAGAACGCCTTTTACGTGCGTGCCTGCAGCACGGTGGTCGATGCGCTGCGACAGCTCGGCCTCCCCTTCGTCGTCCGGCTGCACACGGAGCTGCCGCCCCGGCCCTATGCCCTCCATCCGGGCATACCCGGGGTGTACTTCAATCTGGACCGGCCGACGAGGATCGATCCAGCGGACTACGCGTTGGAGGACTTCGAGGCCCTGCCCAACCTGGAGATGGTGCTGAACGTCGAGCCTCGAGAGTGCCTCGACGATTTCGCCACCGCAGACGTCCTGATCCTGTCGCTGTCCTCCCTCGGCTTCGTCGGAGGCTTGCTGAACCCGCACGGCTGCGTGATCTGTCCCGAATCCTTTCATGCCGCGTTGCCTGACTGGCTCGTCGCGAGTCGGACCGGTGGGTTGGACGCGGCGCAAGTTGCAACCCGCCTTGCCGGTCAGCTGCGCGGCCGGCCTGAGCTCGAACCTGCGAAAGCGGATCAATTGCGGTGAGCTGCGTATATCTCGAGCGCAAGGACCTGGGCGCGTCGCTGTCGTCGTGGATTACGACCGCCATGAATGCCTTGAACGCCGCCTTCGCTGAAGGATTGACCGGCTACGTTCATTGGCCGGAGCATCACTCCCCGCGCGCGTATCGCGACAGCGAAGCCTTCGAGCGATGCCCGAACATGTTCGCCTGGTACTTCGACCAACCCTGGTGTCAGGCCGAGCCTCCATCCGGGGCTCCCGTCTGGGTGTACGAGGACGCGCACGAAATCATCAGCCGTCATCCCATCAACAACTTTTCGGCGTTTTTCCGGAAGTATCTCGTCTTCAACAACGACGTCGTCACCCGGCTGGATGCGCTGCTGGCGCGCTACGCGCTGCGGCCGGAACACGCCATCGCGGTCTCCTGGCGTGGCACGGACAACGT
>JBFWPD010000037.1:0-15927 GCA_050250175.1 Vicinamibacterales bacterium | reverse complement strand
CCTCAGGACGATGTCAATGAAGCAGGTCCGGGCCGTTGCCCGATCTGCGGCATGGACCTCATCCCTGTGCGCCTCGACCTCGCGCACACGTGCCCGAACCATCCCGCCGTGATCATGGACAAGCCGGGATTCTGCCCAATCGACCGCCGCGAGCTGGTGCAGGTCATCGTCGCGCTGCACTGGGAGTGCTCGTCGAGTCCAGGCGAACGGTTCACCGAGCCTGGTCCCTGCGGAAGCGGTCAGCGGCAGCTTGTCCGCGAGCTGCGCGCGCACGGCGACCACAATCCGCGCCACGGCGGGCTGTTCTACATGGCCGCGGACAACTGGCACCACATCGAGGGGACGTATCCGAGCCAGGATCTCTTCCGGCTCTACTTCTACGACAACTTCACGAAGGCGATGCCTGCCGCCGACTTCGCCGGCCGGGTGCTCGTCCTCAACCAGCAGAATCAGGAAGTGGCATCGTTCCCGCTCAGCCTGTCGGCCGATCGGAGCACGCTCGAGGCGCGCATCAAGGCCGGCCCGCCGCCCGTCCGTCTCGCGGCGATGGTGCAGCTTGCCCCGAACACGCCCGAGCAGCGATTCGACTTCCCGCTGAACGAGTTGTCGCGCGAACCGGCCGTCGCTCCCGCCGCACCGGCTGCGTCTCCGCCGAGAACGACGACCGCGGCACCGCCGCCCCCGGCGCCAGCAGCGGCTCCGCCACCGGCCGCCGCCGCGCCTTCCGCCGCCGCGCCTTCACAGGCCGCCGCCGCACCTGCGGCGCCGATGGCCATGCCGCCGGCCGCAGCTGCGCCAGCGACAGTCGAGTACGGCCAGGCGCTGACGACCTGCGCGCCAGATGTAACCAGGACGGACGTGCTGCTCTCGGCCGAGCGGCTGCCGACCGAGCGGGAGGCGCTCATCGCCCTGCTTCACCAGTGCAGTGAAGAAGCCGCGAAGCTCATCGACTCGGGTGCTCTCGGGTACGTCTACCAGCCGACGATGCTGGGCAAGGACATAGGGCTGGCGCTCGAGAGCCATCTGAACAGCCTGCCGCCGCAACAGCGACGCGCCGCAGCGGACGCCATTCAGCGGCTCGTCGTGGGTGCCTGGCGCCTCGATCTCTACGGCGACCTGGGAAATCTCGAACTGTTGCGCGAAGCGCATGGCCGATTTGCGGCCGCCATCGCCGATCTGGAGGGAGCCTATGCTGGCCAGCGCTGACTCGCGAACGATGGCCCGGCGGGTCTGGAAAGCAGGCGTCGCCGCCGGCGTCGTGGCATTCGTCGTCCTTGCCGCGCCGCGCACCGAAGCGCACAAGGGCATCGCGTCGAAGTACAACTTCAACGAACACATCTTCCCCATCCTGCGCGACCGGTGCGGCAGCTGCCACTACAAGGGCGGGCCCGCGCCGATGTCGCTCGTGGACTACCTCGACGCCGTGCCCTGGGCCGAGTCGATTCGGGAGGCGCTCATCTCGCAGCACATGCCCCCGTGGTATGTGGACCCGATGGGTCCGGCGGTCAAAGGCGCCGGACACACCATCCCGCCGCGCGAGCTGGACATGCTCCTCTCATGGGTCGTGGGGGGCACGCCGCGCTTCAGGGAGCGCATCTTCGCGTTCATCGAGGAATCGACGGTGACGTCGCCGAGCTACGCAGGCCCCGCCGAGCAGTGGGCGGCCGGGCCTCCCAATGTCACGGTCGAAATGCCGGCTGCTCATTCGCTGGGCATCGGCGTACGTGAAGAGGATCAGGAGTTCCTGCTCGATCCGGGGCTGACGGAAGAGACCTGGATCTCGTCGGTGGACTTCATGCCCGGCAACCGGTCGATGGTCCGCGAGGCGCTTGTCTCGCTGGAGAACGGTCCCATCCTCGCCGCCTGGGAGCCCGGCTACGAAGCGATTCCTGCGCCGAACGGCACGGCGTTCCGTCTCCCCGCCGGGTCGAAGCTCAAGCTGCAGATTCACTACAAGAAGAACTGGCAGGACGAGGCGAAGGAGCTCACGGACAAGAGCACCGTCGGCCTCTACACGACGGACGCGCCGCTCTCCGGACGGTCATTGGAAGAAATCGTGGTCGAGCACTCGAACGGCGAGTCGGATCCGACCTCGGAGCGCGTGCTGACGGCGAACCTGGCCAAGGGCTCGCGAATCGTGGCGTTCCGCCCGACGTTCGATCAGGAGTACGAGGCGATGTCGATCGACGCGGTGCTGCCGAATGGCCGTCGCGCGGAGCTGCTCCGGCTGCGCTCACCGCAGCCGCAGTGGGCCCGGCGCTACTGGCTGGCCGAGCCGGTGGAGCTGCCCGCGAACACGAAGATTGAGATCAAAGCAACGCCAACGCCGCCGGATCCATTTGCGATCCCGGTGCCGAAGCGTCATCCGCTCGGCGTCAGCATCGACCTGGTGACGCAGTAGCGCAGCGCCACAACGCGAGCCGGTCAGACGCTCGCGAGCAGCTCTTCGATCGTCCCCATCACACGGGGCCAGCGGTATTCGCGCTCGACATACTGCTGGCCCTGACGCCCCATCGTTCTCGCCTCGGCCGGGTGTGACAGCAGCCACTCGACCCCTTTCGCGAACTCCTCGGCGTCGCGGTAGTAAAGCGCTCCGTTCGCACGCTGTGCCTGTCCCCTGAGCACGTCGCAGCGGCCGTTCACGAGAGCGGGCGTGCCGTGATTCCATGCCTCGAGGAGCACGAGACTGAGGCTCTCGTAGGGAGAAGGGACGACAAGCGCTGTCGCGTGGGCCAGCAGCGCTTCGCGGACCTCGTCGGCCACGTAGCCGAGGCGACGGATCATCGGATGTTCGGGCAGCGGCATGTTCGCGGGTCCGGCCATGACCAGCGGAGCGCGACGCTCCGCAACAGCGCCGTCGTGCCAGTGCAGGTAGTGATCGATCAGGGCGTCGCAGCCCTTGTTCGGATCGATTCGGCCCAGATACAGAAGGAAGGGACCCGCGACGTCGTGTGCGTCGAGCACGCGGCGCGGCGGCGGGGGCGGCGCCTGTTCGAGTCCGGTGCCGATGACTCGTGACGGCGGAAGCCGGCTGCTCGATCGCCGCTCGACGAGCGCCTTCTCTTCCGGCGTGAGGAAGAGAAAGCCTGCCGGCTGCCTGAAGAAGCGGTCGAGGACGTCGAGCCGGACGATCTGATCGTCTTCCGCGGTAGGCACCAGCACGGAGCGAGCCGCCACGATCGGCAGGCCGAAGAATGACTGGTAGTAGCGAAACGACCAGAAGAGCACGCGGTCGTAGTCGCTCGCATGATCCCGCAGGTGATCCAGCAGGCCCGGCACTTCCGGTCCGTTCTCACGGAACCAGTCCTCCTGCTCTGCTTCCGACGCGGTGCTGCTGGTCGCAATCTCCGTCGCTTCAGAGAAGCGGTGCAGCGACCGCCGCCGCACGACCGGGAAGCGCACGACCCGCAGGGAGCCGTCCATCGATGTCCCTGCGGGAAACGACTCGGTCCAGGTCACGTGGTCGCGCGCGGTGGACGTCAGGACCGTGACGTCGTGGCGCTCGGCCAGCCGAAGCGCGATCGCGCGGCAATGCCCTTCGGATCCTCCGGCGATGTCGGCGCCGAAGCGATGGACGACACACGCAAGCTTCATCTGGAAGGCGTCAGTGTGACGGGTCCTGGTGGGCGTCGAGCTCGGCGCGGAGCTTCGCGTTCTCGATCGCCAGCTCCTCGATCGACGCGAAGAGCACGCGGTTGACGCGATCCTGCCGCCGGAAGTTGTCGTTGGCCCATTCGTACAGCCAGCGCATCACGGGCAGGAGCACCCGCCTCTTGATCCCGACTATCAAACCGCCAACTCCTGGCCGGTGGCTGGAGAAGCGAAGGTGTGTCTGTGGCCGCCAGGTGCGCTCGTCGCCCAGGAGCTCGGGAAGTATCAGCAGCTGCCGATCGGCGTCGCTGCGATCGATCGCGCGCCTCACGGCCCGCTCGACGAGCGCGTAGACGTCGGGATCGTGATACGCGGTCGGCCCGCCTCGCGCAAGCAGGCGCGTGCGCCGTTCACGCCGCACTTCGTCTTCGATCGCGCGCATCAGGCGCTCGACTTCGACGTTCGTGCCGGAGGGGATGTCGGTCACCCCATCAGGATACCTGACCGAGGCGTTCTCGTTATCCAAGGGGCCTGGGTGGAGCGCTCAGCGTGCGGATGAAGTTCACGAGGTTCCACATGTCGGTCTCGCTCAACCGCTCGGCGTAGCTCTCCATGTCGGCTGACGTGCCGTCGCGCAGGACCGTGAAGATCTCCCCGTCCGACCCGCCGAAGTCCCAGGTTGCGTCGGTCAGGTTTGCGGGCTGCCCGCCGGCTCCTGCCCCTCCCCCGTCTCCCTTCCCTTCCGGCCCGTGGCACCTCACGCACAGCAGTTTGAAGTTCTGCCGACCGGCAGCGATGGACTGAGGAGTCGCCGGGACCGGGCTCGGAATGGCCGCCGCCTCCGGATTGCCGCCGCGCCGCGGCGTCGTCGCGGTCACGGGTGTTCCCTGACCCGCCAGGGCTGCAGCGTGATCCACGACCGGGACAAGCATGAGGGATAGAGCCGAGAACGCGCACCACGTCAGCCGGCGCCCTGATCTTCGTTGAAGGGACATCGGTTCACTCGGACGAAAGACCGAACTGTGCCTCGAGATAGTCCGGATACGACTGGTGCAGCAGCAGAAAGAGATCGTTGATCAGGTTGAGGGCGCGGCGCACGACGTACTCGTGATTGCTGCCGCGCACCTCGACGGTCAGCGAAAGCGCGCCGCGGGACACGCTGCAGGCGAACTCGGCCCTGCGGCGATCCACCCGCTTGTGGGCGGGCACTCCGGTGGTGGAACGCTCTCTCACCGCCGCTCGAAGCTCGGCCGCGACGCCTGAGCCCGAACCCACCGCCGGAAACAGCGCCGGAAAGATCAGCTTCGACCGCGCCGGATCGTACGTCGCGCGCATGGGGCGGCCGAGCAGCCAGGTGAACTCGCATTCCATCCGGCCGCCAGGTCGCTCGATCACGTTGAGACCGCGGAAGACCCCGCGGTCCGCGTACTCCTGCATTACCGACCGAATGGCCGACGTCCCGCTGTTCGGCCGTGCCGGGCTCCGGCGCGCGGGCGCGCCCCCTGTACGTCGTGCCATCACCCGGCGTCAGTGGTAGTACGACATCACTCCCGGCTCGATCTTGCCAAGCGCGCCGGGAGGATACTGCTCGCGGTTCCAGAACTCCTTGCGGCCCTGGCAGTTGATCACCGAGGGCCGCCCCTCGCGGGCAGCCACCTGATACGCCCGCTCGAGCGCCGGCTTGAATCCCGCGGGAGTCGTCACATACTCGCCATGACCGCCGAGCGCTTCTGCAAGCCTGTCGTAGCGGACGTTCTCCTGGAACAGATGGATTGGGAGCGCCAGCGGTTCGCGCGCTGCCTGCGTCCATGTGCCCCAGGCGTTGTTGTTGTAGACGATGATGATGACCGGAAGGCGGTACTTCGCCATCGTCTCGATCTCCATGGCCGTGTATCCGAATCCCGCGTCTCCCGTGACGCAGACGATCGGGTGTCCGCGGTACGCCGCCTGGACGCCGGCGCCGAGCCGCACGGCAGCCGCTACGCCCACCGCATAGCCGACGTCAGGGCCGATCGCGCCGTATTGGTACGGTCCGTTCATGATCTGTCCGGGCCGGAAGCTTCGCAGTTCGCGACGGACGTACCGTGCGATGCCGTATCCGCCGGAGGCAATCGTCGTCTGCTCTTTCGGCAGGTCACCACGATAGAGGAAGTCGCCCAGCCCGCGCGCGATGACCGCCGGGTGCACGGCGTCCGTGTAGCTCAGCCCGAGCTTGTAGTACTCGTCGTTCTGCGCCTCGAAGCGCTGCCGGGCGGAGGCGATCTCGGCCACCCAGGCGTTATGCGACGTCCGCGGGACGGCGTCAGCCAGCGCTTCGAGCGCGGCCTTCTCGCAGCTCACGATGCCGAGATCAATCGGGATGTTCCTGCCGATGTCTTCGTGCGCCTGATCGATCCGGATGTAACGCGCATCCGGCCCGAACGCGAACTCACCCATCGTCGGCATGCAGTGCTGCCCGACGAGAATCACGAGATCCGCGCTCGAAAGCGCCGAGGGGGCGGCATTTGCCGACAGCGGACTCGCGTCGGAGAACTGCCCCTTCATCGCTCCCGACTCGACCACTGGAATCTGCGCCTTCTCGGCAAGCTCTTTCAACGCGTCCCATGCCTTCGCATAGAACACGCCGTTGCTCGAGACGATAATCGGGCGCTCGGCCGATCGGATCATCGACACCGCGCGCTCGATGTCCGCCGGTGACGGATGCGGGCACGATTCGGTACGGTATCGCGCCTTGTCGTAGTAGTACTCGAGCTCGGTCGCGTCGTTGAATTGAGCTGCCGCAACCTCTGACGGAAAGTCGAGGTGCACGGGCTTCGGCACTCCGCTCCGCAGCTGCCTGAAGGCATATCCCGCGTATTCGTGCACGCGCCGCGGGTTGATCAGGCGCTTGCCGTACTTCTTTAAGCCTTCCGTCGTCGGCTGCTGATATCCCAGCTGAATCCCCGACTCGGTGTCCTCCAGGTTGACCGCCATGTTGCTTGCGACCACCAGGAGCGGCGTGCGCGCCGCATTCGCGCACGCAATCGCGCAAATCATGTCGGTGAAGCCAGGTCCTTCGGTGCCGGATGCAATCGCGAGCTCGCCCGTAATCCGGATGAAGGCATCCGCCGCATGCGCCATGGAGCCCTCATGGCGTCCGCCGAACGCCGGGATCCCCGCGCCCGCGAGGGCGTGCACCACGGTGTAGTTGCCGGGACACGCGAACAGCGCCGCAACGCCCTCTTCCTTGCACGCGCGCGCGAACACCTGAGCGCCGGACATCGGGAACTCGAACGGCGCGGGTGTCGTCGTCGCCGCGGCGGCAAACTCGGGCGGGACCTTGATTGCGGGCTCCGCGGATGCGGGACTCTCAGTCTGCTGCGCCGCCGCGGCACTCCCGAGGGTCACGGCAGCGCCGGCGCCGGCGGCCGCCTTGTGAAGGAAGTGGCGCCGACTGACGACGCGCGCCCCGTCGTTGGTTCTGCTCATGCGGTCTCTCCCCTCCCGATGTCGCTATCGGCCCCCTGGCGGAGCCGGCATCTGAGTCGCAGCAAATTGCGGAAGCCGCTCGTCTCGTGTCGCCAGCTCGTAGGCGAGAGTCGCGATCACCGTGACCGACGCCTTCACATCACTCTCGAGGATGCGCTCGTAGGTGTCGAGATTGGTGTGGTGCGTGTGCGTTTCGTACTGAATCGGATCCTGCGAGAAGCCGATGCCCGGGAGGCCGGCGGCGTTGAACGACGAGTTGTCCGACGATCCGAGGCTGCGGTTCTCTGTCGAGATCGCGCCAATCAATCCCAGGTCGGCCAGCGGCTTGATCATGTCGCGGAGCCTGTTGCCGGCGGTCGCGGGACCGAACACCGTGGCGCCCCGCAAGCGGCCCGTGCCATTGTCCACGTTGAGGTATGCGGTCAGAAACCGGAAGAACTCGGTGGGCGACTCCGACGTGCCGAAGTGCTTTGCGACGTACGCGCGAGATCCCAGCAGGCCCTGTTCCTCGCCGCTCCAAAGTGCGACGCGGATCGTCCGCCGCGGCTGGAGATTGAGCGCCTTCAGGATCCGTGCGGCCTCCATCATGATGGCGCAGCCGACCGCGTTGTCAGTGGCGCCCGTCGCCGAATGCCAGGCGTCGAGGTGCCCGCCAATCATCACGACCTCGTGCCTGAGATCGCTTCCCTCGATCTCGGCGATCGCGTTGTGGGCCGTCCGTCCTTCCGGGTGCGTCTGATTGACGATGTCAACCTCGAGCTCGACGGCCGTCCCCGACGACACCAGGCGTGCGACGCGGCCGAAGTCTTCGTTCCGCATCACGATCGTCGGGACGACGGCGTTCACGTCGTAGGTTGAATTGTGGAACGCGACGATCTGTCCGTTCTCACGGCGGCCGTCGTTCACGCGAACCAGTGCGCCGTTCGATTTGAGAAATCTCGCCACCCGGCGCTCCACCTCCGACGCGGACAGGCCTGTATCGGCGGGCCGGACCCCGCGCTGGCGGCTGCGCGGACGCGTCGGATCGAACTGGCTCCTGACCTCGTCGTCCAATCGGCGCGTGGGAGGCGGCGTCAGCGTCACGGGCGCCGGCATGCCGGAGCCGACGAACACGATCCGGTTCTGGACGCGGCCGGCATTCGAGTCGAGGTGCGCCTCGAGCTCCGCCTCCGTGGGCCGGGTGGGAAGGCCGAGAAGGACGGCCTCTGCCCGCACGACACCGTTGGTGCCCGGCGTCCAGGCGAGCACCTCGGCGACCAGCGGATCCTTCACGGGCGAGACCAGGTGGACGGCGAGGCGTTCGTTCGTCCAGCCCGGGTGACCGAAGTCCCAGGGCTCGAGGCGGCCGTTCGTCATCCCCCAGCCTGCCATCGTGTCGACTGCCCACTGCCCTGCGGCATCGAGGTTTGGGGACCCGGTGAGCCGCGGACCATAGCGATCGGTGAGGACCTGCACGGTCTTCAGGACCTGTGAGCGCTCGTGCGCTTCCTCGCGAATCCTCGCGGCCACGCCCGAGTCGAGGCGCGACTGGGCGGAGGCCTGAACAAGGAGCGCCGGCGCGACGAGCAATGCGGCCAAAGCTCTCTGCATCTTGGAGATCGGAGCTGATATTACCGCGGATGCTACACTGCCGGAGCGTGACCGACGCGCGCCCGCAACCGACCGACGTCAGACCTCCCCTCAAGTGGGCGGGCGGCAAGCGCTGGCAGGTCCCGCTTCTCCGCGGCTACTGGGAGACTCAGTCTCATCGCCGTCTCGTCGAGCCGTTCTGCGGCGGGCTTGCCGTGGCCCTGGGCCTCCGGCCAGACCGCGCGCTGCTCAACGACCTGAACCCACACGTCATCAACTTCTACAGCTGGCTGAAGCGAGGCCTGGTCATCGATCGCCCCATGGCCAACGCGCCCACCGACTTCTATGCCGCGCGCGAGCGATTCAACGGCCTGCTGACGGAGGGCAGCCGAGACACCGCCGAAGCCGCCGGACTCTTCTACTACCTCAATCGCACCGGCTACAACGGACTGTGCCGCTTCAATCGCCGCGGCCGATTCAACGTCCCCTTCGGGCGCTACGCGCGAATCAACTACCGCCGCGATTTCCCCGAGTACCGATCCGCGTTCGCGCGCTGGGAGTTCACTAACACGGCGTTCGAATCGCTGCCGCTGGCGCCCGACGACTTCGTCTACGCGGACCCTCCGTACGATGTGCAGTTCACGCAGTATTCGGACGTGCGATTCGGCTGGGACGAACAGGTGCGGACGGCCGAGCGGCTGTCGCGCCACCCGGGACCGGTGATCCTGTCGAACCAGGCGACAGACCGGATCCGCGATCTCTACCTGTCGCTCGGTTTCGATCTGGAGGAAGTCGAAGCGCCGCGCCGCATCAGCTGCAAGGGCGACCGCTCGCCGGCGATGGAGGTTCTGGCCACCCGGAACCTCGAGCGCTCGTCGCCGCGGCGTCAGCCTGCAGAGAGTGAATCGCGCACCAGCGCCCGGACCTGATCGCCGGTCAACCGCCACCGCGGCCCTTCCGACGGCTCACCCGCACGCACGAGCACGACTGCGACGACCGCTGGTCGAAGCAGATCGCCAAACACCGGCCACTCCGCGTCGAAGGTTTCCGTACCGGCTGGCGCCTCCGCGACAAGCGACTGCAGGTACCGGTCGTCCTCATCGAACAGCAGGACTTCAATCTCGATCCGATCGTGCGGTGTCGTCTGCCGAAGCGTCGTCTCGAGACGAACACGCGGACGGCGCGATCGATCGGGCACGCTGACGTGTGCGCTCTCGATCGTCGCGCCAGAGGCGCTGGTCGCTGCGACGAGTGTCGGAAGCGCCGCACGCAGCTCGCGCACGGACGACGCCGCCGCTGGCCGCTCGCCTTCGGCAAGGAGATCGGATTCGGTCATGACGGTCCATCCTGGCAGCGCAGCATCATCGACCTGCCGGCGATAGCGCGGCAAGTACTTCAGGGCATGCGGCATCACCTGACGGCTCGCAGCCACGCGATTCATGACCGCCGGCACGAAGGCACGCACGTACTCCTCGTCTACGTCGCGTCCCTCGATCTCCCGAAACTGGAGGCCCGGGTCCAGATGGTAGGCGCGTCCGTCGGTCACGAGGGTCACGACGACGTTGTACGGAAAGTAGGTCGTGCCCGGCTTCTGCGCCGCGGCCTCATACGCGACCGAAGGCAGCGGTGGCTGCCGCATCAAGGGTCCGAGCTGGCTGAGCTCTGGAGCGAGCCTGATCGCCAGCAGGCACGCGACAACGGCTGCCCCCAGCGTCGCACACTGGCGGCCCAGAGGTCCTCTCCGGCCGGCGGTTGCGACCGCGGTCACCAGCGCAAGCCACAGGAACCAGAGCGTGAACGCGGATGCGTTGCCTGCACCGCCGAGTTTCGCGTCGCCAAGAAGCGATGTCGGCACGCAGGCGACGGCAACCGCGAGCGGAAAGAGCCAGCGATGCTTGCTGGCGGCGGCGTGGAACGACCCGCTTGGCCTCCACACCACGAAGGCCACGAGTCCAAGAAGCACGACAAACGGTGCGGCTCGCCTCCCGAGATCCAGGACGGCAGTGGGCAATGCGGCAAACAGACTCCCGCCTTCGAACCCGTGGCGACTCGGCCCGAGGATGGTCGCGTCGAACATCGACACCTCGTCGAAGGCCACGATCACGAGACCCAGCGCGATCACTCCCGTCACGGCTATCGAAGCCAGCATGCGCCGGGCGGCCGGCCACCCCGACGTGACGCCAATCCAGAGCGGATACACCACGAGCAGCGGCGCCATGACCTGCTTCGCGCCGACCGAGGCGATGACACACAGCGCGCCGGTCCAGCGCCATGCAGCCGACTGACGGCGACGCTCGGTCCATGCGCAGGCGATTGCCGCGGTGGCAAATGCAATGGCCGGAACGTCGGCGTGGATCCCGATGAGCGGCAGTGAGGGCGACGAAAGCAGCAGCGCGGCTGCCATCACCAGCGTCGCGGCCAGGAGCGCGAGGTGACGCCTCGCCTCTGCGATCACAAGCACGGCCGCCGGCACGGCGAGCAGCACGAACGATTCGAGCGCACCAACGGCCAGCATTCCCGTCGGCGTCGGCGCGAGCCCCGCGGGCATCCATATCAGCGGCGCGACCGGGCCGTAGATCGCGTCCAGCGTGGGGCCGTCACGAAACGGCTGCCAGAGCGGCACGCCGTACAGCAGGGCGATCGTGGGCGCCAGCCGCACGTCGTTCCACTCGCTGTTGATTGCGACGAAAAAGGCGAGGACGAGCTGAAGGGCGACGAGAACGCCGCCGACTGTGACCAGTGCCCAGACAGCCTTGTCAAACACGGGCCGGTGCATGAGTGAGCAACAGCTACCTTATCAAACCGCAGTCACGCACGTATGATTAGAAGTCTTTCACAGCCAATGTCGACCATACTGCAGCGTCTCCCTGCCGGCCAGAAGGTCGGTATCGCTTTCTCCGGCGGTCTCGACACGAGCGCCGCTCTTCACTGGATGCGGGCAAAGGGCGCCATCCCTTACGCCTACACCGCCAATCTCGGCCAGCCCGACGAACCCGACTACGACGAGATTCCGCGGCGGGCGTTGCAGTACGGCGCGGAGAAGGCGCGGCTGATCGACTGCCGCCGCCAGCTCGTTGCGGAAGGGATCGCGGCGCTCCAGGCGGGCGCCTTTCATATCTCGACCGCCGGTTCGACCTACTTCAACACCACGCCACTCGGCCGCGCCGTCACGGGAACGATGCTCGTCCTCGCAATGAAGGACGACGACGTGCACATCTGGGGAGATGGCAGCACGTTCAAGGGGAACGACATCGAGCGGTTCTACCGGTACGGCCTGCTGGCCAACCCGGAGCTGCGGATCTACAAGCCGTGGCTCGATCAGCAGTTCATCGACGAGCTCGGCGGCCGCCGCGAGATGTCCGAGTACATGCGGCACGCAGGCTTCGACTACAAGATGAGCGCCGAGAAGGCGTACTCCACCGACTCGAACCTGCTTGGCGCGACACACGAAGCGAAGGATCTCGAGCATCTGAATCGCGGCATGACGATCGTCCAGCCGATCATGGGCGTCGCCTCGTGGCGTCCTGATGTCGCCGTCACGCCTGAAGCCATCTCGGTCCGATTCGAGGAAGGCCGGCCCGTTGCCATCAACGGGAAGACGTTCGACGATGCCGTCGCGCTGCTGCTCGAGGCCAACGCCATCGGCGGAAGACATGGCCTCGGAATGAGCGACCAGATCGAGAACCGGATCATCGAAGCCAAGAGCCGCGGGATCTACGAAGCGCCGGGCATGGCGCTGCTGTTCATCGCGTACGAGCGCCTCGTCACCGGCATTCACAACGAGGACACGATCGAGCAGTACCGCGAAAATGGCCGGCGGCTTGGACGGCTCCTCTATCAGGGACGCTGGTTCGATCCGCAGGCAATGATGCTGCGCGACACGGCGCAGCGGTGGGTCGCACGCGCCATCACGGGAGAGGTGACGGTCGAGCTGCGTCGCGGCAACGACTACTCGATCCTCGACACGACGAGTCCGAACCTCACGTATCACCCCGAGCGTCTGACCATGGAGAAGGGCGCGTCGGCATTCGCGCCGCAGGATCGCATCGGTCAGCTGACGATGAGGAACCTCGACATCAGCGACACGCGCGAGAAGCTGCTGACCTATCTCAAGACCGGACTGCTCGCGCCGTCGCCCGACCGGGCGCTGCCGCTGCCTGACGGAACTGACGCTGACAATTAGGACGTGGGAATTGAGAACTGGGAATGAACGGGCGAATGAATTGAGCGATGAAACGAGGGAATGAAGTGTGGACGTGGAACGTGGGAATGACGGCGATGTCTCCCTTCCATTTCTAATTCCTAATTCGAAATTCCTACTTTCCACGGCGGCGGCCGTAGTTCTCTTGTGGTCGTCGCCGCTCGCCCAGTGGAACCTTCACGTCGAAACGCCGCCGGCACTGGCTGCGTCTGCGCGCGCGATCGAGAACGTCGATCCTGAGCCGCTGACGCAGGCGCTGGAACGCGCCGGCCTCCGTCTGCCGGAGACCGTGCACGTCGTGCTGATCGCGAATGGCGATCGGCGGGCAGAGCGGACCGCGCCCTGGATCGTCGGTCAGGCCTTCGGGGTGAGCGACCTCGTCATCTTTCCCGAACGCGTCTCTTCCTACCCCTACGATTCCCTGGAGACCGTCTTCAGGCACGAGCTCGTGCATCTTGCGCTGTCCTCAGCTGCGGGCGAGGGCGACCTGCCTCGCTGGTTCCACGAAGGGGTGGCAACGTCCATCGAGTCGCCCTGGGGCGTTGACGACAGCGCCCGGCTGCTCCTCGCAGCCGCCGGCGGCCCCGATGTCGCGGAGGTCTCGCGACTGTTCCGGTCGGACAACCGGCCGGAGACGACCACCGCGTATCTCCTCGCTGCTGCGCTGGTCGACGACGTGCGAAGGCGTCACGGCGCAGATCTGCCGGGCCTCATTGCGACCGATGTTGCCGGGGGACTCTCCTTCGACGCCGCGTTCGCGCAGCATACAGGCGAGACGCCCGACCAGGCCGCAACAGTCGCATGGGCGACCTACCGCCGGCTCTCGACCTGGCTGCCCTTCGTCACAAGCGTGAACGCCGTGTGGACCCTGATTCTGGGCCTCGCCTTCCTCGCCTTCGTCATGCGGCTGCGTCAGCGTGCGCTTCGCAGGCGTCGATGGGACGAAGAGGACGGTGGCTCCGAGACAGAGCCGCCGCCCACGATTCACTGAAGACGTCTACGCCTTCAGGAACTCCAGCGCCGTCGCCACGAATGGCGCGCGCAGTTCTCCGAAGATCGGCACGTGCGCCCCGCCCGGGATGACCCAGAGCGTCGAGTGCGGGATGCCGTTGTAGAGGTCCACGGCCATCTGGACGGGATAGAAAGGATCCCGATCGCCGTGGACAATGAGCGTGCGCGCTGAGATCCGGCCCAGGTCTTCGCGCGTCAGGTTCATGTCGTCGTAGCTCTCGGCGAACGCGCGCCCTTGCTCGAGGAGCGCCTGGATCTGGCGATCGCCCTGAACGTGCCGCTGGCGCATGGCGCGCCACTCGTCGTCGCTCAGGCTGCCGGTGGAAAACTTCGCCATGAGCGCCCGGGCTTCGGCCGGAAAGGCCGGCGTGGCGCTCACGAGGACCATCGCCTCGATCCGTCCGGGTTGCTGGATGGCCATGTGAAGCAGCGTCTTCGCCCCCGCACTCATGCCGATGGCCTTGATCGAGGGCAGGTTCAGCCTGTCGAGCAGGCCCAGCACATCCGCGGCGGACTGCCGATGCGTGAAGGCATTCGACGGATTCGGCGTGCGCCCATGGCCGCGAAGGTCGGGAATGATGGTGCGCCAGCCGACGAGGGGCTCCGTGAAGACGTGCTGCCAGTCCGCACCCGCTCCGGTGAACCCGTGCAGCAGGAGCAGCAGATCTCCCTGCCCGACGATCTCACAGTGAAGCCGCAAGCCCTCCGCGTCGCTGCCCGCTTCCACTCCCATCCCTCGACCTCCCGTGGCAAGGTATCATCACTGCCCCTCCCACGGAGGTGGGACTCATGAAGACCAAGGCGATTCGCGTTCATCAGACAGGCGGTCCGGAAGTGCTGCGCTTCGAGGAGGTGGAACTGCCTCCCCCTGGAGCCGGCGACGTCCTCATCCGTCAGACCGCCATCGGGCTGAACTACATCGACACCTATCACCGCTCGGGACTCTATCCCCTGCCCCTGCCGACAGGGCTCGGGAGCGAGGGCGCGGGCATCGTCGAGCAGGTCGGACCGAACGTCACGGATCTGGCTGTTGACGACCGCGTCGCCTATGCGAGCGGCCCCCTTGGCGCCTATGCCGAGCGTCGAATCGTGCCGGCGGACCGGCTGGTCCGCCTTCCGCCGGCCATCAGCGACGATCAGGCCGCCTCGATGATGCTCAAGGGGATGACCGCGCAGTACCTGCTGCGGCGGACCTACCGCGTGAAGGCCGGCGACACGATCCTCGTCCACGCCGCCGCGGGAGGCGTCGGCCTGATCGTCTGTCAGTGGGCGCGCCATCTTGGCGCGACGGTCATCGGCACGGCGGGGAGCGACGAGAAGCTCGCCACCGCGAGAGCCCACGGCTGCAACCACGTGATCAACTACCGGACCGAGAAGTTCTCGGAGGCGGTCAAGCGGATCACGAATGGCAAGGGCGTTCAGGTGGTGTACGACGGGGTCGGCAAGGATACGTTCATCGAGTCGCTCGACTGTCTGATGCCGCTCGGGATGATGGTCAGCTTCGGGAACGCGTCCGGCCCCGTGGCCCCCGTCAACATCATGCTGCTCGCGCAGAAAGGGTCGCTCTTCCTGACACGGCCGACGCTCTTCACCCACATCCTGAAACGCGAGGATCTCGTCGCATCCGCGGAAGACCTCTTCGGCACCGTGGCGTCAGGCGACGTGACGATCAAGGTGAACCAGCGCTATCCGCTGGCTGAAGCGGCGCGCGCCCACGCGGATCTCGAGGCTCGGAAGACGACAGGATCGACGGTGCTGGTGCCCTGAGGCCGGCTAGCGGCCGGCAGCGGCGGCCGCAGCTTCGGCGGGCACCTTGCCGCGCGTCTGCTGGGCCTGGGCGAGCTGTTCGAGCAGCGGCTCGGTCTGCGCGAACGAAAGGCACGCGTCGGTGATGCTCTGCCCATACACGGCCGGCTTGCCTCGCGCGTAGTCCTGACGGCCTTCGACGAGATGGCTCTCGAGCGACGTGCCGAAGATCTGCCACGAGCCCGCCGACACCTGCTCGCATACAGACTGCGCGACCTCGATCTGGCGCACGTGCTTCTTCTGGCTGTTGCCGTGCGAGCAGTCGATCATGACCGTCTCCC
>JBFWPD010000036.1:0-16020 GCA_050250175.1 Vicinamibacterales bacterium | reverse complement strand
GAGGTCGTCGTCGTCAACGACGGGTCGCACGACGACACACGGCGCATTCTCGACGGCCTGCACGGCATCAGCGGGCGGCTGACGTTTCTTCACATCGACCAGAACCGCGGCAAGGGCTACGCGGTGCGGCTCGGCCTTGCCCAGGCGCGCGGCACGATCGTCGTCATCCAGGACGCCGATCTCGAGCTCGACCCCGTGCAGCTCGGCATGCTGGTCCAGCCGGTAATCCGGCGCGAGAGCGAGGTCGTCTTCGGTTCCCGCTTCATCACGCACTCGCGGGGTGTGCCAGTTCTTACGGTCGCCGCGAACCTGTTGCTTACCGCGTTCGCGAACCTGCTGTATGGATCGAAGCTGACCGACGTCGAGACCTGCTACAAGGTGATGCGTGTCGAGGTCGCTCGCAGCCTGGGCCTGACCGCCAACGGGTTCGACATCGACCCGGAGATCGCGGCGCGCCTTCTGCGCGCCGAGCACCGGATCATCGAGCTTCCCGTGACGTTCCAGCCGAGATCACGGGCAGAGGGCAAGAAGATCGGCTGGGGCGACGGACTCGCCGCCCTGGCCATGCTGCTGCGGCATCGCTTCACCGCTCCGGGCCGCCGCGAAACTCGAGCGAGGCAGACCGTGGCTCCGAGCTCCGAGCCCCTGTGAAGTGCTGTTCGTTCTTGCCCGGATCGCAGATGTTTCAGTAGGCTCACTTCATGGATCACGTCGCGACTGCCGTCGCTGAGCCTGCTCAGGTTCTTTCGCGAACCATCACCCGCCTTCGCACGATCGGACTGCTCGAAGGCGTCTCCTATCTCGTGCTGCTCGGTGTCGCGATGCCGCTCAAGTACATGGCGGGCATGCCCATGGCGGTCCGCGTGACCGGCCTCGCTCACGGTCTGCTGTTCGTGGCGTTCGTCGCCCTCGTCATCCAGGTGGCGATGATGGCACGGTGGCCCTGGCGCCGGGTGGCCTACGCGCTCGTGGCGTCGATCGTTCCATTCGGCACGTTCGCACTCGACAGGAGTCTCCGCGAGGAACAGGCGACGCTGCGCTCATCCCTGTAGCCCGAAGCCCGAAGCCCGAAGTCTGGAGCCTGGAGCCTGGAGAGCGCAGCCCGACGTCTGCTACGGCCAGCGCGCGAGCATCTGTTTCAGCTCGTCGCGATGCTTCGACTCGTCGGCAATCAGCGTATCCAGCTCGGCCGCCAGTCCGTACTCGCCAGCGGCCTCGGCCTGCTTACGTCGTTTCACGTAACGGGCCAGCGTCGTGATTTCGGCGTCGAGAGCGACTTCGAGCATGGCCTTGGCGTCGGCGACGACCTTCACCGGCGCCGGCACGGCGGCAGGCGTACCGCCCATGGCGGAAATCTTGTCAGCCAGCAGCTGCGCGTGGAGGAGCTCGTCGGGAATCTCGTTCGCAAAGAACGCCCGAAGCTCCTGCCGATATGGACCCTGCACCATGCTGGCGTACAAGCGATACATGATCACGGCCTGAAATTCGCCGCGTAGATCCTCGTTCAATCCGTCAATCAGATCCCTCTTGGACTTCGACGCCGCCCCTGCTCTTGCTGCCATCTCGCTCCTCCCTTTCTCGTTCACGCGATTGTACGCGCCCGCCGGGCGTCAGTTGATCGTGTACGACGACTGGAGCCCAAGGGGGATGTTCAGCGCCCAGAACGCCAGCAGCAGGAGGGTCCAGCCGATCAGGAACACGATCGAATACGGCAGCATCAGAGAGGCGACGGTGCCGATGCCCGCCGCCCTGACGTAGCGCTGGCAGAAGACGACGACGAGCGGGAAGTACGGCATGAGCGGCGTCACGATGTTCGTCGTCGAATCGCCAATCCGGTATGCGGCCTGGGTGAGCTCGGGCGCCAGACCGACCTGCATCAGCATCGGCACGAAGATCGGGGCGAGAAACGCCCACTTCGCAGAGGCCGATCCTACGAGCAGATCGACGACGCACGTCACCAGGATGATGCCGACGATGGTCACCTGTCCCGGCAGCGCGAGCGCCTCGAGGAACGTGGCGCCCTTGAGGGCGACGAGAGCGCCGAGGTTCGACCGCGCGAACGCGTCGGTGAAGAGCGCGGCGAAGAACACCATCACGATGTAATAGCTCATCGTGCCCATCGACTTCGACATGCCGTGAATCACATCGCGGTGCGATCGTATGGATCCGGCGGCGACGCCGTACGCAATCGCCGGAATCAGGAACAGCAGAAAGATGAGCGAGACGATCGACCGCATGAGCGGCGCGTTGAACGACGTGAGCTGGCCGTCAGGTGCCCTGAGCGGCGACGCAGCCGGAAGGCTGGCGATCGCCAGCAAGAGCACTCCGCCGAGCATCGCCAGCCCGCCCATCGTCAATCCACGGCGCTCGTGTGCCGAGAGGGGCTCGAGACGCGGCAGGTCCTCCGTGTCCGCGTCAACGGCCGTGCCCGCAAGCCGCGGCTCGATCACGCGGTCCGTCAGATACCATCCCAATCCGATGATGAGCAGCGTGGACACGCTGGTGAAAAGCCAGTTGCTCAAGGGGTTGACCATGCGATCCGGATCGACGATCTGCGCCGCCGTCTGCGTGAACCCCTGAAGCAGTGGATCGAGTCCGGAAGGGATGAAGTTCGCGCTGAATCCGCCGGACACGCCGGCGAAGGCCGCCGCGATGCCGGCGAGCGGGTGCCGGCCGGCGGTGTAAAAAATCACTCCCCCGAGCGGAATCACAAGGACGTAACCCGCATCCGCTGCCGTGTGACTCACGCACGCGACGAGGATGAGCATCGGCGTCAGGAAGTGCGTCGGGGTGAGGTTGAGCATCGCCTTCAGCCCGGCGCCCAGCATGCCGACGTGCTCGGCGACGCCGAGACCAAGCAGTGCGACGAGCACCACGCCTAAAGGCGGAAACGTCACGAACACGTTGACCATGTTCGAGAGAAAGGACGCGAGTGCCGCTCCCGTGAGCTGGCTCTGCACACGCAGCGGCTCGCCGTTACGAGGATCGATCTCGGCGAAAGCCACCGGCGCCAGAAGCGCCGACACGGCCCAGACGAGCGCGAGCGCGATGACGAACAGGAGCGCAGGGTCTGGAAGGCGGTTTCCAGCCAGCTCGACGATGTTCAGAAGACGGTCGAACCTCGTCGCACGGCTGGCGGCCGGCACGCGGGAGTCGGGCATGGAATGCGCCAGAGTCTACTCGGGTCGACGCAGCAGGATCACCGCGGCACGAGAGCCACGGCTCGAAGAGGTGCTCCGCTGCCGCCGCCAATCTTCATCGGCAGGGCGACGATCGTTGCTCCCGTCACGGGCACCCGGTCGAGCGCGGCAAGATTCTCGAATGCCGGGATGTCGTGTTCGAAGAGCGTCCGGTGCGACTCGAAGAGCGTGGACTGCCCGTAGTCGATGCTCGCCGTGTCGATCCCGACGGCGCGCACCGGGCGCTCGCTCACGATCCAGCGGGCGGCGTCCGGGTGCAGCCCGGGAAAGTGCAGCTGCCTGACGCCCGCATCGCCCCGTTCGGCTGTCCCGAGGTACTTCGCGGAATCGGGCCAGCGCGCAGCGAAACCGGTTCGAATGAGCAGAATCGCATCGGCGGGAATCGGCATGTGTGCCGTCTCCCATGCGCTGAGATCCTCTAGGGTCACCTGGTAGTCGGGGTCGGCTGCCGCCTGCGTCGTGACGTCCACGACGACGGCGGGAGCAATCAGGCGATCCAGAGGAATCCGATCGACAGTCTGTCGCCCTTCGGCGAAGTGAATCGGCGCATCGACGTGCGTCCCGCCATGTTCCGACGTGAATACGTTGTTCGAGGCGTAGTAGTAGCCCTGCGGCGTGATGCCATCAGCAACGACATCCAGACGAAACGGATCGGCCGTCGGCCAGAAGATGGTGTCCGGCCCGTACGAATGCGACAGGTCGACGAGCTCGGTGTTCGCCAGCGTGATGGACGACACCGCGATGCTCTCCGCATCTCCCGGATGCTCACCATTCTCGACGTTCCCGGCCCCGCACGCGGCCATGCAGACCGTCAGAATTCCCGTCAGTACGACCACCCGAAGATCGCGCATTGTCTCCGACCACCTGTCTCCCGGACCGCCGGCGTTCTGACGTTACTGTCGTCGTGTGACGTCGTGCACCAGCCCCTCGGGCGCGGGTCCGAACGATGCCCAGGGCAGAACGGTTCTCTGGCCAACGCCAGGCTGTGACCAGTCGCAGACGCCGCCCGGAAAGATGTCACGCATCCGCTGCAGCTGTGCGGGTGTCGCCGACGGATAGTCAGCCGGATTGATCGGCCTCAACTGGCACTTGAGCACGTTGCCATCGAGTCCACCGCCCGCTACCTGGCGCGTGAACGAGTACGACGGATACTCGCGGTTGCACGCTGAATCCGGTGCACTGCCAAACGTCTGCGCTTCGGCAACGAATTTCGGCGCGGCGCCTTCAGTCGGCACGCTCCAGCAGCCGTCCACGGCACGAGCGGGACGATGCTTCGCCATCTTCTCGCGGGCGGATATGTTCGACGCGTCGCTCCTGATTGCGGCGACCCAGTCGGTCATCAGCGACCAGGACTCCTCGGGCGGCACCCGCCCACGCCACATCAAGTGGTTGTCGGCATGGCCGTTCTCCCGGCGCATGCGCTCACGCACGGCAAAGTGGAACCACTGATAGTGATAACCGCCGGCTTCGTTGTAGTTTCCCGCGTCGAGCACCGGGATTGACGCGAGTCCGCCGCCGCCGCCGAGCGTCAGACCGCTCAGATACGAGCGCTCGATTGCGCCGCCATCGCCAATCGAGCGCTCGGCCACATAGTTCAGGTCGCGATCGAACCCCCCGATCCCCTGGTTCAGATCGAGGAACTCGTCCATTGAAATCGCCCCCTGCGTCAGCGCGCCGAATCCGTACTGCACGCCGACGTTGTCGAACGGCCGCAGTGCGAAGCCGGTGGCCGCATCGATCCCATAGACATTCCTGGCGACGTCGAACACGGTCGCCCGCGATCCCTTCGGATTCGTCGTCGGGTGGTAGCGGATCTCCTCCGGGACGGCCTCGTTCCAGACCGCAGACGTGTAGCCCTCGGCGTCCACGCGTCCGGGAACAGGATCGGTGCGCCGCGCCTGGTTCGCTGCGTCCTCGAAGGCCTTCATGCCCATGTAGCCGCTGATCGCCACCTTTTTTGCGTCGCTGAGCGTCGAGCCTGCCGTCAGGAAGTAGTGACGCAGCAGATGCGCCTCCATGCCGGACATCGCGAGCGACAGCGCATCGGGGAACGTGGACGTCGCAATGACGCCGTCGATCAACCCGGGCAGGGCGTCCGCGATCTGCAGACTCGTATACGCACCGCCCGACCCGCCCATGCTGATCGTGAACGACGGCTCACCGATGGTCTCGATCAGATGCTCCTTGCCCATCATCGCGGACTCGCCGGCGACGACGGCGTTGCAGCTGTTGTTGGGATGCTGCAGCGTGTTGGTGAAGATCGCGTAGCCCTCGCCGAGCCTGGCGATGAACGGGCCGGTCAGCGGGTTGACGCCGAGCGCCGAGCCCTGCCGATGCCAGCCGCCCGTGCATCCCGAGCCGTGCACTACGAGGAACCTGGTGTTCCATGCAGGCGGCGGGGAGAAGGGCGACGGCTCGGGATCCGACACGGGATTGTGAAGGACGACATTCTGATAGATGCCGCGGTTCATCGTCCCCGTCTCAACGCGGACGACAAACGGCACGGTCGTTCCAGCCGTGGTCGTCGTTGTGGCGACGTTCGCGGGCAATGCGCCGCCGGAAGGCAGCGGCGCGAACGCGTCACCACCGACCGGCATGTAAACGTGCTGGACTCGCGTGGGCGCCGAGCAGTCGGCATCGGTCGCCGGGCCGAGCGTCGACTTGTCCGGCAGCTCGAAGACGTCGGTCTGGCACACGAACGGCTCGAGCCGAGGGCCGGAGGAGATGGGACCAGTGATCGGGTAGTTCGTGAGGGTCAGCGTCCGCGAAGCCGCCTCCCAGGGACTGCCATCGACCGCGAGCTGATTGATGCCTGGCTTCAGTCCCTCGACGAGACCGACGAACGCCCCTGACGAACTTCCTGGCTTGAAGCTGGCCGAGATGTCCGCACCGTTCAGCGTCACCCTTGGCGACCCGATTCCCTCGGGCACCGTGATGCGCACGAGGGCATCGCCCCCGCTCACGCGAGCGGCGTGCGTCGAAATTGCTTCGACGCTCAGGACATTCGGGGCGGCGTCCGCACCTGACGCCGGCGAGCACGCGCTGCAGAAAACCAGTACGGCCGCACCGACGCCGAAGCTGAACACGCTGCAATTCGGCTTCATGGGTGCCTCCCTGCGTTGTGCGCGATTCTAGCCCACCGCTCTCGTCAATGCCCTCGGCTTCGGTGACGCTCAATCCAGGCGGCCCAGAGAGGCAGCAGCCACAGCGCGAGGCCGACGACCGCTATGGACGTCACGTTGGGCGGGGGCGGAGACCATGGCTGGGTGACCCAGATCACCGTGGTGAACGCGATGAGACCGGCAAATGCCCAGCGGCCGATGCGGTCGCGGGCAGGGACGGCGCGGCGATACGCTTCGATGGCGGCGACAAAGAGCACGCCTTCCACGACAAACGTCGCGGGAAGCGAGTTCCAGAGTCCGAGGCCGAACAGCGGACTGCCCGGCCAGAGGGGGAGATCGGGCCGGTGCATGAGCCAGTCGAGAAACCAGTGGCTCACGACCATGACCGCGATGGCCATCCCCGCGGTCCTGCTGCGAAACCACCGGCCCGCCAGCAATCCGGCCGCCACGGCCCAGACGACTGCCATCAGCAGACTGTGGCTCCAGGGATAGTGCTCGAACGCCAGCGGCGTGAATGCGGTCGCGCCCGGCTCGATGCGCACCTGTTCGACGCCAGACAGCAGGAGCATCGGCCAGAGCAGATCGAGGCCGTAGCTTCCTGCCACGAGCGGCGCGAGCGGCACCCCGGGCGCCGCGCGCCGTGCACCAAGCGCGACGGCAAGATGACCGACGAACATCGCCTACTTCATGGGCGAGTAGTCAGTCGGCTCGAGAAACACGGACACGACGCCGTCGAGGATCGAGCCGTTGGCCTGCGAGTCGGCGACAACCTTCTGCCACGCGGGGTCGCTCCGGAACGCCTTCCAGCTGGCTTCCGCCGCAGCACGATTCGGATACGCGAGCAGATAGATCAAGGTGTTCGACTTGAGCGGGTCGTCCAGCGGCCGCCAATACCCGATGTTCGTCATGCCGTACTTCTGAAAGAAGCCGAGCGTGTGGTCGCGGAATCTCGCATGCAGATCTTCGAGCTTGCCGGCGGGGGTCGTGTAGGTGCGCAGCTCGAACACGCGCTGTGCCTCCTGCGCGTGCACGGCCTGGCGCTGCACAGCGGCGCCTGCGGCGAAGCCCGCCGTGAGGAGCGCCAGCGAACCGATGACAAGAGACCGCAGGGACAGATGCATCGGGCATTCTCCTTCAGTGGTCGCGGCGGCGTCTCGCCCACCCGCGCGCAGACGTAGTCTACTCCCGGCCGCGGAGAACGACGGTCAGGACGCCAGCCCGAAGACCTCGGTATAGAACTGCAGTTCAGCCTCGAGACAGCGCACGATGGTCGCATGCTGCCGGAAGCCGTGCTGTTCGCCGTCGAAGATGAGCAGATCGGCGCGCAGGCCCTTGCGGCGGACGGACTCGGCCATCATCTCCGCCTGCACCACCGGCACCACCATGTCCTCACGGCCGTGGAAGAAGATGACGGGCACCGACAGATGCTCCACGGCATGAAGGGGCGAGCGCTCGCGATAGAGATCCGCGCGCTCGGGGTACGGAGCGATCAACCCGTCCGTATAGTGCAGCTCGAACTTGTGCGTGTGCTTCGCCAGCGCCTCGAGATCGCCGATGCCGTAGTAGCAGCCACCCGCCTCGAACACACCCGCGTGAAAGGTGAGGGCGGCCAGCGTCGTAAACCCGCCCGCACTGCTGCCACGGATGATCAGTCGATCGGGATCGGCAAGACCCAGCGTCACGAGATGGCGCGCGGCGTTCACGCAGTCGGCCACGTCCACGATGCCCCACTCGCCGTCGAGCCTTCGGCGGTAGGCGCGGCCGTAGCCGCTGCTTCCGCGGTGATCCACATCCGCCACCGCAAATCCCCGCGTCGTCCAGAACTGCGTCCCCAGGCTCAGGCGTGTCGTCGCCGCGGACGTCGGACCTCCATGAATGACGACGATGAGCGGCGGCAGCTCTCCGTGTGGTGCTTCGACCGCAGCATTGGCTGGCGCGTAGTAGAACATCCGCGCCTCTTCCCCATCGTCTGTCGGAAACGCGATCTGTCTGGGCTCTGAGATGAAGCCGTGATCGAGGAGCAGCGGTGAGGCGGCACGAATGGCATGAACGTCCGCGGTTTCGAGATCGACCTCCACCAGAGCGTCCGGCGTTCTTCGCGATCGACCCACGTAGACCGCGCGGCCGTGGCCGGCCAGCAGCACGTTGCCGGGCTCTGGAGCTCCGTCCACGATCGCGAGCGTCCTCGAGTCGACGTCGAGCGTTGCGAGATGCCAGAGGCCGTCGCGACCGAAGGCCACAACCATCCGCGAGGAATCCAGGAACGCCCACGTGGAGTTGCCAAAGGTCCATGCCGGACCGGCAAATTCGGCGTCCATCGGCAACAGGGCCTCGACCTGTCCATTGAGAAACCGGTACAGGTTCCACCAGCCGGAACGGTCGGAGACGAAATGGAGATCTCCGTCTGGAGACCATCCAGGCTGAACGATCGATTCGGAAGGGCTTCCGGCGACCTGTTCAAGCCCTGCGAGGACGCCATCCGCGCGGATCGTGGCAACGTGAAGCATCGTTCCATCCCAGGGCATCTGAGGATGCCGCCAGGAGAGCCACGTCAGTCGCGTCCCATCAGGACTGATTCTCGGTGTCGAGTAGAAGTCGTCGCCCTCGACGACGACATCGCCGGCGGTCTCCGGGCCGTCGATCGAGATCGAGACCAGCGTATTGCGCGGTTCGCCAGGCACCGCCCCGCCGTCCGCATCGGGTACCTCATGTTCTTCACGCACACAGATCAAACGCCTGTGACGGCGGTCGAAGGTTGCGTCGGCATATCGCCATGGACCAGGCGGCGTCAGGGCAATGGGACGGCTGCCGTGATCGAGTCGCCAGACGCGCTGGTCGCTGAAGTTCGAGTAGTACAGCGTCCCATCCGCCACGAGGCAGGCGCCACCGCCGTATTCGTGCACACGTGTTCGGACGTTCGTCTCCGGAGGCGTGACGTCCTCGATTGTCCCGTCCGGCGACCGCCTGACGACTACGTGACGGCCATGCTCGTCCGGCCTTCGTTCGAGCCAGTAGATGCTGCCGTTCTCGACCGCGACGACTTCGAGGTGGATTGAACCCGACGCAACGACGTCGGCTCCGAGCGGAGACGACCAGGTGCCGTACGGACGCAGTATCTTCATCGAACCTTCAATCCGCCTTGCGGACCACCCACGTCGTCATTGCGCGTTGATCCTGGACGACGGTCGTCTTGAGAGGATCGAGCAGCGCACCGCCGAGGCCGCGCGTGAGTGCAAGCAGCATGGGCTCGTCGACGAGGAATCGGCTGGTCCCGTCAGGGAGCCGGAAACGCCGGCCGCCGAGGGGCGTCACGCGATCGGCCATCCCGATGGAAGACGCGAGCCGGCAGAAGAAGACTCCGCCAGGGACGAGCACACGCCACATCGATGTGAGCATCGCCTCGAACTGCGCCTCGTCGCGGGCAAAGTGCATCACAGCCGATGAGACGACGACGTCGACCGACGCGTCCGGAAAGCTCATGTGCTCGACCTGCTCTTCACGGATGTTCGCCGCGGGTAGTTGGGGCGCCAGCGTTGCGGCGAGGCTGCGGACCTCTGCGACGGCATCGCGGTCGGAGTCGACGGCGTAAAGGTCGTAACCTTCTCGCAGGAAGTAGATCAGGTTCCGGCCGAAGCCGCACCCGGCATCGAGCACTCGCATCGGACGGACGATCCGGCGCCGGAGAATCTGGTCGAACAGATAGATATCGATCTGGCCGAACTGTTCGCCGAGGGACAGTGCCATGCGCGAGCGTCAGACGGTGACGTCTTCTGTCCAGCGCAATGCGGGGAGACCATCGATGCTGACGTGGTTCTTGTCGCGCTGATAGGTCAGCAGGCCCTGCTCTCCCTTTCGATCGGCCCAGTCGAGCAGATGGCGGCGATCGCCTTCATGCCGGAACAGGGGTACGCCGAAGCCGCACGAGCCCGACACCCGCTCGACATCCACCCGGACGATCGAGCGAACCCCTGGCGCCTGAGGAAAAAGACCGCGCATCTCCGTGAATGTCTGGTCGCCCGGCTCGAAGATGCGGCCATACCCGTGAAGGCGGACGATCTTTGGCGACCCGGTGAACGCGCAGAACATCAGCGTGATCCGGCCATTCTCCCGGACGTGCGCAATGGTCTCCGCTCCACTGCCGATGTGATCAAGGTAAGCCACAGTACGGTCGTCAAGGACGCGGAGGCTATCCAGCCCTTTCGGCGACACGTTCACGTGACCAGCGGCCGAGAGCGGCGCCGTTGCGACGAAGAACATGTGCTGCGCCCTGATGAAGGCCTGCAGGTCGTCGTTGATGCGGTCGTACACCTTACCCATCAGATCCACCCCTTTTGCCGTTCTGAACGTCGTGATGTGGGCTCCGCCCACTGCACTCAGTACATCACAGCGGCGGTTCCTGAGCCATTCAGGATCGAAAGATGAAATACACGGCACCCATCAGACACAGACCCGCCCACAGAAAGTCCAGCTTGATCGGCTGTTTCATGTAGAGGAGGGCAAACGGCACGAACACCGTCAGGGCGATGACTTCCTGCAGGATCTTCAGCTGCGGCAGCTGCAGCTGTGCGTAGCCGATGCGGTTGGCGGGCACCTGCAGGAGATATTCGAAGAACGCGAGTCCCCAGCTCGCGAGCACGGCGACGAGCAAGGGCCGCGAACGCAGGTCGCGCAGATGCGCGTACCAGGCGAACGTCATGAAGACGTTCGAACAGAGCAGGAGCAGGATGGTCTGTGCGATGACGCTGTTCATCGGGAATCCGTAGACGATCTCGAATGGTGGGGTCAGGCGAAGAGGGCGCCGTGTTCGGCCAGCAGGCCACGAAGAACAGAGCGGTGACAACGATCCTCACGCTCACAGTAGCAGCCCACCGAAAGACTGGTCTCGTGCGAGAGAGCGGCGAGCAGGTCCAGGAGTCGTGAGGCCGCCGGCCGCTTCATCTCCGCGCGGTACTTCCTGACGAACGACGTCCATTGTCGATCGTCCGAGGCGCTGAGCGCGGCGCGCACCAGCGCATCGCTCGGCGCCAGCTCCGGCAGCCACACATCATAGAAGTTACGCTCCGCATATGCCTTCTTCGGCACGCCTCGTGGAGGCCGCCTGACGGTGCCGATGCGAAGCCCTTCACCTCGCGCGCGTGAGCTTCCAAGGCGGACAATCCGGATGGACATAGTGCTCGGTTCAGGACGAGGCGCGGCCGGTCCGGACGGCCTCGTGTTCGCAGGTCGGCCCATTGTGCCACTGCTGTGCCGTCGCTGGCCTGGAGTCAGTGCTCCGGCATCCCCGCCCCCCGGCCGCGTTACACGGAACAGCTATGATCACGATTTGCCCAGGACCACCAGCGCATGACCGAATCCTCCCAGCCCCCCGAACTCATAGCCGTCCTGGACATGGGGGCCAGCGCCATCCGGCTGGTCATCGCGGAAGCCTCCCCCGGCAACGCCCTGCGCGTCGTCGAGGAAGTGTCGAAGGGTGTGCTGCTCGGCCGCGACACCTTCTCGTCTGGACGCATCCGGGCCGAGACGATCGAGGCGGCGCTCGTCGCGATCGATGGCTTCAGCACGATCATGAAGAGCTACGGGGTGTCGCGCCTTCGCGCGGTCGCCACGAGCGCGGTTCGGGAAGCCTCAAACGGCGATCTGTTTCTCGACCGCATCTCGGGTCGAACGGGAATCACCTTCGAAGCCATCAACGAAGGGGAGGAGAGCCGCCTCGTTTACCTGGCCCTCAAGCACGAGCTCGGCAAACACGCCGTCTTCAAGGGCGCACGGACGCTCCTCGTGGAGGTCGGCGGCGGAAGCACGAGCCTCACGCTGCTCAACCGCGGCGAGCCCGATCGGTCTGGCGTCTACGCGCTGGGGTCGGTCCGGCTCCGCCAGCGCCTGGACCTGAGCAACCACGGCCACGATCTGCAGGTGGCGCTGCTCAAGCGCTACGTCGCCAACGTGATCGAGGAGATCCGCCTCGAGATCCCATTGCGGCGTGTCACGCACATGAGCGCGATTGGCGGGGACGTTCGTTTCGCCGCGGCGCAGATCCTCGACGCCGATCTGCACAGCATCAGGGAGATTCCGCGCGACGCGTTTCTCGCATTCTGCGACGAGGTCGAACGGCTGGACGAGGATGGCCTGGTCGAACGGTTCCGGCTGCCTGCCGTCGAAGCCGACACGCTCATGCCGGCGCTCCTCATCTACAGGGCGCTGCTGCTCGAGACCCCGGTCAAGCGTCTCGTCGTCAGCGAGGCATCTCTCAGGGCCGGCGCGCTCCTGGATCTCGGGACACCGGGCGGCGCGCTGGGCGCCGGCGAATTCGACCAGCAGGTCCTTGCGAGTGCTGACGCTCTCGGACGGCGCTACCGCTACGACTACGCGCACGGCCGCCACGTCAGCGATCTTTCCGCGCGGCTCTTCGACGAGCTTCGGGACGAGCATCGCCTGGGTCCGCGCGAGCGGCTCCTGCTGCAGGTCGCCGCACTCCTCCACGATATCGGCGTGTACGTCAGCCTGCGCGCGCATCACAAGCACTCGCAGTACCTCATCTCGTCGTCTCAGATCTTCGGGCTGTCTGACGACGAGACGGCAATCGTCGCGAACATCGCCAGGTACCACCGCGGCGGCACGCCGCAGCGCAGCCACCTTCCCTACATCGCACTCGACCGTGAGGACCGTCTCGTCGTGGGCAAGCTGGCCGCCATTCTCCGGCTGGCCAACGCACTGGACGCCGAGCATCTGCAGCGTGTCCGCGACGTGAAGATCCGGCGCACCGATCAGACATGGATTCTCGTCCTCGAGGGCACGGGCGACCTGACGATGGAGCGGATGGCGGCTCAGGCGCGCCTCGACATGCTCGCCGCCACCTTCGGGCGTCACGTTGTCATTCAGACAGCGGACGTGGTGGCATGACGAGCCGGACTGAGCCATCGAAGTTTCTCAATCGTGAGCTGTCATGGCTCGCGTTCAACGAGCGCGTTCTCGAAGAGGCCGCCAACGCTGCGACGCCGTTGCTCGAACGGCTGAAGTTCGCAGCCATTGCGTCCTCGAACCTCGATGAGTTCTTCATGGTGCGAGTGGCAGGGCTCAACCACGCGCTCGCCGAAGGCGACATCGCTCCTGACATCTCCGGGATGACGCCCGTCCAGCAGCTCGACGCCGTATCCATCCGGGCGCATGCGCTGGTCGACCGTCTCTACACGCTCGCGATGGAGGAGCTGCTTCCCGCACTCGCGAAACAGTCGATCCGCGTCCTGAACTATCAGGACCTGAGCCCGGAGCGCCGCGCATCGTTGACGTCGCACTTCCGCGGCAGTGTGCTGCCGGTCCTCACGCCTCTCGCCATCGACGTGCTGCGGCCCTTCCCGCTGATCTCGTCGCTCAGCCTGAACCTCGCGGTCCTGCTCGAACCCACAGCCGACCATCCGTCGCGGCGTCTCGCCATCGTGCAGGTACCCTCGGTGCTGACCCGGCTGGTGCGCCTGGCTGACGAACAGGGCTTCTCATTCGTCCTCCTCGAGGAGATTATCCGGGCCCACCTGGCGGATCTGTTTCCCGGCCAGGCGGTCGTCGAGGCCAGAATCATCCGCCTCGCCCGCGATGCGGAGATGGAGTTCGACGACGAAGGCGGCCGGACGCATCTCGAGGTGGTCGAACGTGAACTTCGGCGGCGGCGGCGCAGCGACGTCGTCCGGCTCGAGATCGAGGCGTCGGCCTCGCCCGATCTCGTCGCGCTGCTGCGGGAGCAGCTCGACGTGCGCGCGGAGGACGTGTATCTGGTGGCTGGTCCGCTCGACCTGCGCGTGCTCATGGCGCTGACCGATGTGCCCGGCTTCGAACGGCTGCGCGACACGCCGCTTCCGCCGGTGGCAAGCCCGCTGAGCGACGCCCACGCCGACATCTTCGGCGCGCTCGACGAGAAGGATGTGCTGCTCCACCACCCATATGATTCGTACGATTCGGTTGCGGCGTTCATCGCACGCGCTGCAGACGACCCTGATGTCCTCGCGATCAAGCAGACCCTGTACCGGGCCGGCAGCGGTTCCTCGATCCTCGACAGCCTTCTTCGCGCCTCAGATCACGGCAAGCAGGTGACCGTGCTCGTGGAGCTGACTGCACGCTTCGACGAAGAACGGAACATCCAATGGGCGCGCGCGCTCGAGCAGTCCGGCGCCCATGTCATCTACGGCATCCGCGGTTACAAGACTCATGCGAAGATCTGCCTGGTCGTCAAACGCGGGCCGCAGGGGATCGTCCGGTACGTCCACCTCGGCACCGGCAACTACAACGAGCGGACGGCGCGGCTCTATACCGACTTCAGCCTGATGACGTCGTCGCGGGCGATTGGCGAGGATGCGTCAGCCTTCTTCAGCGCGCTCACGGGCTACTCGGATCCTCCCCGACTGAAGAAACTGGTCATGGCACCCACGCAGCTGCGCCCGCGTCTGCTGAAACTGATCGAGCGCGAACGGCGGCGGGCAGAAGCAGGGCAGCCTGCGGAGATCACCGCCAAGATGAACTCGCTCATCGACGGCGAGATCATCGAGGCGCTCTACCGGGCGTCTCAGGCGGGTGTCCGCATCAAGCTCAACGTCCGCGGCAGCTGCGCCCTTCGGCCGGGTGTGCAGGGCTTGAGCCAGAACATCGAGGTCATCTCCATCGTGGACCGCTTCCTGGAGCACTCGAGAATCTGCTGCTTCCTCAACGGAGGCGAGCAGGAGGTCTACCTCGGCAGCGCCGACTGGATGACCAGGAACCTCGACAAGCGCATCGAGTTGATGTTCCCGGTCGAAGATGCCGAGTGCAAGGCCAAGGTGTTGCACGCCCTGCGGGCCGCCTTCGACGACAATACCACGGCGCGACGACTCGACGCGCAGGGCGTCTACCGGCGGCTCAAGCCAGGCAAGGGAGAGGCGCCCTGCCGCATGCAGACGTACCTGCATGAGCACGCAAAGCGGTCGGCGGCACTCGCGCGCGAACGCGCGGGCATCGTGTTTCAGCCTGAAGGACAGGAGCCTGGCGCGACGAAAGTGCCCGGCGGGGGTTAGAGCGGCCGCAAGCGGCCCCGGTGCTGCACGAGACGCACCAGGAACGCCACCGCGAAACACGCGTTCGCCAGCGCGTACTGCCACGTGCGGAGATGAGGGAACCAGACAGCAAGCCATAGCCAGAGCGTGACCGCGGCCGCCTGATACGCGAAGTGCCGTCGATCGGCGGATGGCTTCCAGAAGTACACAGCCAGTCCTCCGAACCACAGAAACAAGGCGACAACCTCGGCGTTCGAGCTCATGGCGGGCCTCCTGCAGCTGAACGACTGACGCCCGGGGACCTGACGCGGAGACGGGGGAGACGCAGAGTATACCGCCGCGCCTGGCGGCGTGACGATCAGTCTTTCGCTCTTGGTCCAGCGATCGTGCGATCGATCTGGCGGATGGCGCCGATGTGGTACGCGAGGTGGGCCACGCTCGAGACGACGCCCCGCCGTTCGATGCTGTTGAGCGGCTTCGGATGCATCAGCGCCTCGACCCACTTGCGCGCTTCCCTGGCCAGATCCGATCGCCGTGACATCCATTCGGTCTCGGTCACGACCGTCCTGTCCCAGCTTGCGCCATAGTCGGCATCCGTGAAGGGATTGGGATCGCCATCGAACCAGCGATTCAGCAGGCTCAGGCCGTACCGCAGGTGGTCGACGTGCGCGGCGATCGAGGATG
>JBFWPD010000035.1:0-16033 GCA_050250175.1 Vicinamibacterales bacterium | reverse complement strand
CAAGCGCCTCTGCGAGCGTCGAGATGTTCTCGAGCCCGAGTTTGATGCCGAACTGTTCCAGGCCGAAGAGCCAGGCCAGGGAGTCTGACGACACGGCTTTCTGAACCGGTGGGATCAGTCGGTGGCGACCGCTTCGCCAGCCGCGGCATGCTGCGGTGCCTGCAGGGCTCCCATGAAGCGAAGCGCAGAGACAATCGCCGCCTTCATTTCTCTTCGATCGACGACGAGGTCGATCATGCCCTTTTCCAGCAGGAACTCGGAGCGCTGGAATCCGTCAGGGAGCTTCTGGCGGATCGTCTGCTCGATCACCCGCGGGCCCGCGAAGCCGATGAGAGCCTTGGGCTCTGCGATGTTCAAGTCGCCGAGCATGGCGAAGCTGGCCGTGACTCCTCCGGTCGTTGGATCGGTCAGGACCGAGATGTAGGGAATCCGGGCACGGTCGAGGCGTGCGAGGGCCCCGCAGATCTTCGCCATCTGCATGAGCGACAGCGCGCCTTCCATCATGCGCGCGCCGCCCGAGCAGCAGACGATCACGATGGGCGCCCGCAATTCGAGGGCGCGCTCGATCGCGCGGGTGATCTTCTCGCCGACCACCACACCCATGCTGCCGCCGATGAAGCCGTACTCCATCGATGCGATGACGGTGGTGATGCCGCCCATCGCGCCGACCGCTGTAATCACCGCGTCCTTCAGTCCGGTCGAGGCGATGCTGGCCTCGAGCCGCGACTTGTAGGGTTTCGTGTCGGTGAATTGAAGAGGATCGGTGGAGACGAGTCCCTGATCGTGCTCGGTCCATGTCTCGTCGAACAGCATCTTGAGCCGTTCCTGGGCCGAGACGCGGAAGTGGTGTGCACAGCGGGTGCACACCTGCTGGCTCGCTTCGAGGTCGCGTTTGTAGAGGATCTGCGAGCAGCCCGGGCACTTTACCCAGAGCCCTTCGGGAACGCGGCTGGTTTTGTCGCGCCCGCCGCCCTGCATCGGCTGACGGGGCTTCTTGAACCATACCATGTGGCGATCAGCTTACGACATTTGGGAATTTTGGATTCTGCAAATCTGGAAGTTGAACCTCTCACCAGGCTCTGGACGGTCGAGAACCTCTCGGTTCGTCTCCACGTGTTCCGATGTACCCGCGTCCAGCAAGAGGTTCAATTTCCAGATTTGCAGAATCCAAAATTCCCCAATCTTACTGGCCTGTCCGCGGCACGTAGTAGCGCGTGCCGCCCTGCATTGTTCGCATCTGCTTGACGAGATCGTCGAGGGCTTCGTCGCTCGCGTCCGAGTCGAATTGCGACGTCTCTACCACCAGGAGCGGCGTGCGGTCGTAGTGGAAGAAGAAGTGGTGATAGGCCTCGTTGAGCTCCTGCAGGTACTGCGGATCGGGCTCGAACGCCGGCGCATCGGCGCTGTCGCGGCGCGCACGCAGGCGCCGCTCGAGGACTTCCGTAGGCGCCTGCAGATAGATCACGAGATCCGGCGGCGGGACATCGCGTTCGAGCAGGTCGTACAGCCGCTGATAGATGAACAGCTCGTTGTCGTCGAGATTGAGATAGGCAAAGATCTTGTCGCGATCGAACAGATAGTCGCAGACAGTTGTCTGGCTGAAGAGATCGGCCTGTCGAAGAGATGTCTGCTGCCGGTGCCGATTGAGCAGATAGAACAGCTGCGACTGCAGCGCGGCGCCGGGACGATCGGCGTAGAAGTCGGCAAGGAACGGATTGTCGCCGTCCTCGAGCACCACCGTCGCATCGAGTCGCGCGCCAAGCCGTTCGGCCAGGATCGTTTTGCCCGCGCCGATCGGCCCTTCGACGGCGATGTAGCGGAAGTGCACGCCGACCCGATGATATCATCGCGGCGTGAAGCGAATCGGAACGCTGCTGACGCTCGCGATGGCGGCCGTTCTGTCAGCGTGTGCCAGCACTCCCGACGCTGCTCCGGATGCTGCGGCGAGCTACGAACAGAAGCTCGCCTGGATCCTTCGTCTCGAGGATCAGCGCATCCTCCGCGATCCACCATCGGCAGCGCCCTCGGTACCCCCGGCGGCCGGCGCCGCCGCAGTCACACCGGCAGCCGATCTCACTCGTCTTCTGGTTGATCGTGATGCACGCATTCGCCGCCGCGCCGCGCTCGCCGCCGGTCGCGTCGGACTCGCGGAGGCAGCGACGCCCGTCGCGGCGCTCCTGAAGGATCTCCAGCCCGACGTACGGTCCATGGCGGCATTCGCGCTGGGACTGATCGGCGATGCGTCGAGCGTGCCGGTGCTGGTGACCGCCCTCGACGATCAGTCGCCCGCCGTTCAGGGAGCGGCCGCCGAGGCGCTCGGTCTCATCGGGGATCCTTCTGCGGCCGGTCCCGTCGGCGCGCTGGCCGCTCGGGTGCTCGACAGCGGCGCGCTGGCAACGGTGCCCGGCGACGAAGGTGACGCAGACCGCGCATCGCCCGCAGGCGCATTCCGCCTGGCGGTATACGCGCTCGTTCGACTGCAGGCCTACGACGAGCTCGCGGCAGCGGTGCTCGACGCGGGTCAGCCGCGGACGACGTGGTGGCCCGTTGCCTACGCACTGCAGCGGCTGGGTGATGCACGGGCCCAGGCGCCCCTTCGCTCGCTGCTCTCGGCGCCACATGTTTATACGCGTGTGTTCGCGGTGAAAGGGCTTGGCGCGACGAAAGACACGTCGGCACTGCCCCAGATACTGCCGCTGCTCAAGAGCCCGGATCGGCTTGTCGCGATCGAGTCGGCCCGCACACTCGGGCTGATTGGCGACCAGGCGGCGACGCGTCCCCTGATGGATCTCCTGACGACCCGCGACACCGATCCTTACGTGCGTATCGAAGCGGCGTCGTCGATTGCAACGCTCGGCGGCGAAGGCGCCGCTGACCTGCTCATCGACCTCCTGGCCGATCCGCTGCCACCCGTTCGCATGGCAGCGCTCAGGGGGCTCGCGAAGGCGGATCCGCAGGGCTTCGTATTCATCCTCTCGGGCCTCGATCCCGACCGTCACTGGTCAGTTCGCGCGGAGCTCGCGAACGTGCTGGCCTCGCTTCCGTCCGAGACGGCGCTCCCGCGACTGCGCGGGATGCTTACCGACGAGGCAAAGGTCCTGCCGGCCGTGTTGACGGCGCTCGCCGCCCTGAAGGCGCCGGATGCCGTAGATATCGCGACGAAACATCTGACGCACGAGGATCCAGTGGTTCGCGCCGCCGCGGCCCGCACTCTCGCAACGCTCGGATCAAGTGCGAGCGCGCCGGCGCTTGCCGCTGCATACCGGGCGGGACGAACCGACCTTTCTTACGTCGCTCGCGCGGCGATGCTCGCCGCCCTGGTGGAAATGGGCGGGGCCCAGGCGACCGATGTGCTCAACGAGGCCCTCGAGGATCCGGACTGGGCCGTTCGTATCCGCGCGGCAACTCTGCTCGCGAAGATCGATCCGGCGACCGACGCCATGACGCGAATCAGACCGGCTCCGTCGCAGCTCGGGGCGGAACGGTATTCGTCCCCCCACATCGTGAACCCTCAGGTCTCGACACAGCTCTACATGGAGACCAGCCGGGGGACCGTTCAGATCGAACTCGCGGTCCTCGACGCGCCCCTCACCGTGGAGAACATAGTGACGCTCGCTCGTCGTGGCTTCTACGACGGCATGAGCTTCCATCGCGTCGTGCCGGGTTTCGTGGTGCAGGCCGGGGATCCTCGTGGCGACGGGGAAGGCGGCCCCGGCTACACCATTCGCGACGAGCTCAACGAACGCGCATACGTCCGCGGCACCGTGGGAATGGCTCTCGACTGGGAAGATACCGGCGGGAGCCAGTTCTTCATCACGCATGCCCCCCAGCCACACCTCGACGCGCGCTACACGGTCATCGGGCGCGTCATCTCCGGCATGGACGTCGTCGATCAGATCGAGCCGTGGGACACGATCACGCGCATCCACGTCTGGGACGGACAGGTCTTCTCGAGCGCGCGCTAGCCGCTGTTTTCCGGACGCTTCAGTTGCAGGTGAGAGGAGCGCTGAGGTGAGGTGAGTCGAAAAGGGGGCGACGGCCGCCCCCTTTTTTGACGGGAGAGGTCAGCTTACCGCTTCTTGCCGGCCTTCTTCTTCCCGCCCTTGGCTTTCTTCGCCATTGTCTTTTATCCCCCCCTTCATTCGAGGATCTCGTTGCGAGAGCGCTCGCGACCTGCCGACTGCTGCCGCCTGGCACGTCAGCCGGAGGCCGGCGCTCGCCGCCTCGGGGCACCTTCCAAACCCAGCCGCGCCGGGAGGAAGGGCGAGGTTTCCAGTCGTTGTCAACCTCACTAGGTGTGGCCTGAGTTGGCCACCCTCATACCAGATGTAGATTATGGTTGAGAAAGTTGAGATGTCAAGCACAAAAGCTGCTGATTTGTCAAAAAAAGTTCAACGCGCAAGTCGATCGAGTGCGGCGGTCGCTGCATCGCGTGCATCGATGGCCGCACCACGCATGTCGCGCGCGCGCCGATAGAGATCAATCGCGCGTGTGACGTCGCCACGAGCCTCGACGAGCGCTGCGAGATCGGCGAGCGCTGATGCATGCACGTGAGGAGGGGGTGACGGTCGTGCGTTCACGACGCTCTCGAGAAGTGGAGTGGCCTCCAGCGCCCGACCGGCAGCGATCAGCGCCCGTGCATGGCGATATCGCGCCACCAGATCGGACGGGTCGAGTGCGACAGCGCGTTCGAGAGCGCCGACTGCGCGTTGTGCGTCGCCTGCCTCGAGCGCGCGCAGGCCGTCGAGAGACAGTCGATATGCGTCGGCGGACGCACGATCGGGTGCGCGGCGCGTTCCCTCCGTGGCGAGTTCGCGAATGGCGTCGCCCTCTTTGGTCTCGCGAGCCTCACGTATGGCGGCGGCGTATGCGGTCACCGCGCTGTCGCGCTGGCCCAGCCGGTCGTGGGCTGCACCGAGCTGGAGGTAGGCGCGCGCAAGCGCATGCGGCGGATCGGCCGGCCGTGCCGCGACGAGCTGCTGCAGAACATCGATGGCGCGGTCGGTTCGATACATTTCGTCGAGCGTGCTCGCGAGTCCGAGTCGTCCTCTGACCTGGGCGACCTGGGGAAGGGCCATCGCGTTTCGTTCAGCGTCGGCGACGAGCGTCCTCCATGCCGCGAGACTTGCCGGATAGTCGTTGAAGTACTCGCGCTGAACCTCGGCGATGCGCTCGAGGAACAGCGGATTGGTCGGGTACCGCTGGTGCAGGTTCTCGAGCAGCTCGAGCGCGCGTGCGTGCTGATTCTCGTACCAGAGATAGATGAAGTGCAGCTGGTAATCGGCTTCGCCGCCGAGCAGCTGGCCGCTCTGCCGCGCCCGCTCCATCTGTTCCAGCCCCTCTTCGCGATCTCCGCCGGGAAGCCAGAACAGCCAGCGGAACATCCGAAGGGCCGCCGGCGCGATTCCGGCGTAGTACCGATAGAGACCGATGCCGAAGTGGGCATCCTGGAGCGTCGGGTCGAGCTCGAGGGCGCGTTCGAGCGACGACTTCACGCGGCTTGCTTCGCGGATGGCTGTCAGCCGCTGCTCCCGGAGCAGCCTCCATTGAACGAGCGGGGCGTGGGCCGCCGCGTGATAGAACCACGCTTCCGCATTGTCCGGCTCGCGGCGTGTCCAGCGCTCCGCGGCGTCGATTGCGGCAACCGCGTTGCGCTCGATCTCTTCATCGAGCTCCTGGTTTTCGGGGTTGAGCGAGATCCGCCACCAGAGGATGGTGACCGCCATCGCCTGGCACGCTTCGGCCGGAGCCGGCGGGCAGGCGGCCTTCAACTCCTGCTCCGCCGCGGTGAAGCGGCCTGCCAGAATGGAATCGTAGACAGCCGCGAGCGCGCGGCCGTTCGTCAGCTCCGCCCGAAGCGGTGTGGCAAGGGCGAGCAGGGCAAGAGCAGTGGAGAGCAGGCGAGCGGCAAGCCGCTGCACCATGAAAACCTCGAGTCAGATCGTCCCGTCCCCGACGAACGAGTGATGCGATTGTAGACTGTCGCTGCATCGCATGCCATCGTCAGGCTTCTCGTTTCGCGTTACGCACACGGACTCGTCCGCGCGGCGCGGAGTGCTCACCACGCCTCATGGCGACGTGGAGACTCCGGCCTTCATGCCGGTAGGAACACAGGGCGCCGTGAAGGGAGTGACTCACCGCGACCTCGAGGATGCGGGGGCGGCAATCCTGCTTGGCAATACCTACCATCTGTATTTGCGGCCCGGCGACGACCTGATCGCGCGCCGTGGCGGGCTGCATCGCTTCATCGGATGGACGAAACCGATGCTCACCGACAGCGGCGGGTATCAGGTGTTCAGTCTCGCGGAGCGACGAACCGTCCTCGAGGAGGGGGCGCGCTTCCAGTCGCATCTCGATGGGTCGACGCACATGCTGACGCCGGAGAGGGCGACGGACATCCAGGCCCGGCTGGGATCGGACATCGCGATGGTGCTCGACGAGTGCCTCGAGTATCCGGCGACGGTCGATGCGGCGCGCGGCTCCATGGAGCGAACGGCGCGATGGGCCAGGCGGTGCCGCGATCGACTGCTTCAGCTGCGCACGACCGGCGCCGAAGGCGTCACGATCACCAACTCCGGACAGGCGCAGTTCGGCATTGTCCAGGGAGGCGTTCATCCGGACCTTCGCAGGGAAAGCGCGGCGGCGACGCTGGCGATTGGATTCGAGGGGTACGCCATCGGGGGGCTGAGCGTTGGCGAGCCGCCCGACGTGATGTACGAGTTTGTCCAGCTCACCGCCGCGGAGCTGCCGGTTGCCCAGCCCCGGTATCTGATGGGAGCTGGAACCCCTGAGGATCTGGTGGAGTCCGTGTCGCGCGGCATCGACATGTTCGACTGCGTGCTGCCGACCCGCAACGCCAGGAACGGCCAGCTGTTCACCGCCGACGGCCGTCTCAATATAAGGAATGCACGCTTCGCCGACGATCCCCGGCCTGTCTCAGAGGAGTGCCGCTGCTACACGTGCCGGCACTTTTCACGCGCCTATCTGCGGCATCTCGCGATGGCGGGCGAGATGACGGGAGCGACCCTTAACACATTGCATAATTTGACGTTTTACCTTGACACCCTGAGCCGGATTAGGGAGGCTATAGCGTTTGGACGGTTCGAGAGCTTCAGAGTAGAGTTCCTTCGGCGACTGTCCCGCCAGTCAGACGTCTCATGACGATCACGGATGCCCCAGTGCTGGCCATGGCCGCGCCCCCTGGGGGCGGCAGCCCGTGGCTGCAGTTCGTGCCCTTCGTGCTCGTCCTCGCCATCTTCTACTTCATCATCCTCCTGCCGATGAAGCGGAAGCAGCAGAAGGTCCAGGAGTTCATCAACAACCTGAAGGTCGGCGACCGCATCATCACCACGGGCGGCATCTACGGCCAGATCACCAAGCTCGGTGATCAGTCCGTACAGGTCCAGATTGCCGACAAGCTGCGGATCGAAGTGGCCAAGGCCGCCATCAGCGGCTACCAGGGGCAGGCGCCTGTCGTCGAGGCGGGCAGCCAGTAATCGATATGGGCAACTTGCGCTGGAAGATTCTGATCGTCATCACCACCTTCGTCGTGTTCGCGATGGTTGGGCTCTACCCAATCCTTGCGTCGAACTACGGCTGGCCGCTGCCGGCATGGCTCGCTGAGCAGCAGCTCAAACTTGGCCTGGACCTGCGCGGGGGCGTGCACCTCGTCCTGCGGGTCGAGACCGAGGATGCGCTGCGCCTCGAAACCGAGCTCGAGTCCGAGCGTCTGCGCGACGAAATGGGCCGCGCGACGGTTGCCGGAACGGTGACTATCGTCAGCGGCACCGAGTTCCGCGTCGAAGGGGTGCCTGCCGAGCAGGAACCGACCTTCCGCGCGCTCGCCGCTCAGGCGGACGTGAACTTCGAGCGGACGTCGAGCGGCGGCACGCACACGTTCTCGATGCGGCCGAGCATCCAGCAGGTGTTGCGCGACGAGGCCGTGGTCCAGGCTCGGCAGACGATCGAGCGGCGCGTCGACGAGCTGGGTGTTACTGAGCCGAGCATCGCGCAGCAGGGCGCCGGCGGCGATCAGATCCTCGTCCAGCTGCCCGGTGTGACCGACGTCGAGCGCGCGAAGGAAATCATCCAGGCCGGCGGCCTGCTCGAGCTGAAGATCGTCGAAGGCGGTCCTTCCGCCGCGCGCGAGACTTTCCTCAGGAACGGCCAGGAGCCTCCGGGCATGGAGATCGTGCCAGGCGCGGGACTCACGCCCGGCGAGGGAACGGTCTATTACATGGTTCGCCGCGCCGCGGCAATCTCCGGCCGCGACCTGCGAAACGCGCGGGCGACGATCGACGAGAACGGCCGGCCGGCGGTGGGCTTCACGCTGACGACCGAAGGCGCGCGGGTCTTTGGCCGCGTGACGAGCGAGAACATCGGACGTCAGCTGGCAATCATCGTCGACGGCACCGTACAGTCGGCCCCGACGATTGAAACGAGGATCACGACCGACGGCCGGATCACCGGCGCCTACACGCAGGACGACGTGACGAACCTCGCGCTCGTCCTCCGCTCCGGCGCGTTGCCGGCCTCGCTCACGTATCTCGAGGAGGGCGCCATCGGCCAGACGCTGGGCGCCGACTCGATCCGTTCCGGGGTGACGGCATCGATCGTCGGGCTCCTCCTCGTCGTGTCGTTCATGCTCGCGTACTACAAACTGTCGGGCGTCAACGCCGTTGTCGCGCTGGTCTTCAACCTCGTGATCCTGCTCGGGCTCATGGCCTACATCGGGGCCGTGATGACGCTGCCCGGCATCGCGGGCTTCATTCTGACGATCGGCATCGGCGTCGATTCGAACGTGCTCATCTTCGAGCGCATCAAGGAAGAACTGGCAGAGCAGCGGGGTGTCCGCGCCTCGATCAACGCGGGCTTCAGCCGCGTGTTCCTCACGCTGCTCGACACGCACGTCGCCGCACTCATCTCTGCGGCGTTCCTGTTCCAGTTCGGCACGGGACCCATTCGCGGGTTCGCGGTGACGCTGTCGCTCGGTCTGCTGTCGAACCTGTTCACGTCCATCTTCGTTTCGAGGACGCTGTTCGAGATAGCGCTCTCGCGCAATCAGCACGCGTCCACGCTCTCCATCTAGTCATGCGTATCAAGACCTTCAATATCGACTTTCTCAAGTGGCGCTGGCACGCCATTGGGGCGTCGTCCCTCGTCATCCTGGCCGGGCTCGTCGTCATGCTCACGCGGGGCATTCCCCTGGGCGTCGAGTTTGCCGGCGGCACGATGGTGATCGTGCAGTTCCATGAGGACACGACCACCGACCGCATCGAGCAGATCCGCGAAGCCCTGAGCGCGAATTTCGGCGGCTCCACGATTGCGACCTACGGCGCTCCTTCGGCGCGCCAGGTGATGATCCGCGTGCCCGAGGTGGAAGACGAGGGGGATGGGACCGAACTCGGCGCCACGGCCGACGCTGTCATGGCGGATCTGCGGTCGGCGAACCTCGGCGAGTTCGAGATCGTCGGCCGCTCGCTCGTCAGTCCGACCGTGGGCGAGGAGCTGACCAGCCGCGGCGTTTCCGCGACGGTGCTCTCGCTGCTCGGCATCCTGATTTATCTGACGTTCCGCTATCAGCTGAGTTTCGCCATGGGCGCGGTCGTGGCTTCGCTGCACGACCTGCTGGTGACGCTCGCGTTCCTCGCGTTCTTTCAGTACGAGATGACGCTGAACGTGATCGCCGCCGTCCTGACCGTGGCCGGCTACTCCGGCAACGACACCATCGTCGTCTTCGACCGTGTGCGCGAGAATCTCAGGGGCACGCGCCGCGATTCGCTTCGCGACGTCATCAATCTGGCGGTGAATCAGACGCTGGCGCGGACCATCATCACCGGCGGCCTGACGCTGCTGAGCGTTCTGGCGCTCTTCTTCTTCGGCGGCGAAGTGCTTCGTGGCTTTGCCTTCACGCTGATGGTGGGCATCATCACCGGCACGTACTCGACGGTGTTCATCGCCGGATCGATCGTGACGTTCTGGCGCCAGCGAACGAAGACGACGACCCCGGTGCGGGCTCCCGCGAGTACTCCGGCGGCCGCGCAGCAGCCGGCACGCAAGGCCAAGCCCCAGCGCAAGGTTCGCGCGTCCTAGGCTCGCAGCCCGCGTCTGCGCGGGCTGCAAGTCGCCCTCATGCCCGCGTCACTACAGGCGATTCTCCTCGGCATCGTGCAGGGGCTTACCGAGTTCCTGCCCGTCTCGAGCTCCGGACACCTGATCCTCGCGCGGGCGTTCTTCGGCTACGACTCCGACAGGTTTGGCCTGCCGTTCGACGTCGCGGTTCACCTCGGGACGGCGCTCGCCATCGTTGCTTTCTTCCGCGAGGACATCGCGAGGATGCTTGGCGCGGTGCCGCGGGCGCTTTCGCGCGGACCTCTCGCGAAGAGTTCCGAACCGGACGGTGCATCTGACCGCGGCGCGCGGATGATCTGGCTGCTGCTCGTCGGCACCCTGCCGGTTGTGCTCGTGGGGCTGCTGTTCGAGGACCTCATCGAGGAGCACCTGCGGACACCGGTCGTGGTGGCAGTGACGTTGACCCTCGGGGCGATCGGGTTTCTTGTCGCCGAGCGCGTTGGGGCGCAGGAGAGGAGCGACGCGAGCCTGACGCTGGCCGAGGCGCTGCTGCTTGGAGCCGGTCAATCGCTGGCGCTCGTCCCCGGTGTCTCGCGCTCGGGCATCACGATCACCGTCGCCCTCCTGATTGGACTGCGCCGGGTCGAAGCTGCCCGGTTCATCTTTCTTCTCGGAGTGCCGGCGATCATCGGCGCCGCGGTCAAGGAGCTGCCGGCTCTTGCCGGCGAAGGCGGCGGAGAGGCGGCGTCGCTGATGCTCATAGGCATAGGCAGCTCAGCCGTCGTGGGGTATCTTGCGATCCGGTTCTTCGTCGGATACATGGCCCGCCATTCCCTCGACGTCTTCGCGTGGTATCGGCTGGCGCTGGCCGCGACGGTCATTGTCTGGCTGTTTGCCGGCGGCGGAGCCTGATCGCGTCATGCAGTGGCTTCGGCGCAGCTTCATCGCCGGCTTTTTCGTCACTGTCCCGCTGGTCATCAGCGTCGCGGCGTTCCTCTGGATCTTCGGGGTGGTCGACGACCTGACCACACCCCTGTACGAACGGCTCCTCGGTCGCAGAATCCCCGGGCTCGGTATCCTCACGACGGCCGCGGGAATTCTGATCGTGGGCGCTCTTGCGACGAACGTGATCGGCAAGCGCGTGCTCCAGCGCACCGAGGGCTATCTGCTTCGGGTGCCTGTCTTCAAGACGATCTACGCGCCCGTCAAGCAGCTCGTGCTCGCCTTCTCGCCCGACAACGAGGCCGGGTTCAAGCGGGTCGTGATGATCGAGGACTCGAGGGGGCTCTCCCTGGGCTTTCTGACCAAGGAGTTCACGGTCGACCGCGGCAAGGGGCCAGAGGAGATGGTGGCGGTCTATGTACCGACGAATCACCTTTATCTGGGCGACGTGATCGTCTGCGACCGCCGGCGGGCCAGTTTCCCGGACATCTCCGTGCAGGAAGGCATCCGCATCTTCCTTACAGGAGGCATGGCCATCCCTCCGGAAGTGCGCGAAGGTCCGGACGAAAGGTAGCTCTTGGCGTTCCGGGTATAATCCAGACTTTTGTGCGGCCCCCGGGATCCCCGGCAGGGCCCGGACCTTCCAGAAGCGCCCCGAGTCGGAGGCGCGTGCGACGCAGGTTCTCTTCGTTGAACGAGTCCGGTTGCGGCCGGACGTGTGTGAGGTGCGATGAGCGCGACCGTGCAGAACGTCATTCGACGAGTCTTCATCTTGATGCTGCTGGCAGGCTTCGTGTCCGCGGTGCCCGTCACCGCAGTGGCCGCGCAGCCCGACACGGCAGCGACCCAGTCGGAACCCGTGGCGCATGGCGGGGAGGCCAACCTCACGCTGCCCGATCTCAGCTCGGTGACTTTCCAGGGCGTGGATGGCCACACCCTGCTGATGAGCGGCATCCTGATTTGTGGTCTTGGCCTGCTCTTCGGCCTGGTGACCTTCAAGCAATTGCGCGACCTGCCGGTGCACCCTTCGATGCGGGAGGTGTCCGAGCTCATTTACGCCACGTGTCAGACCTACCTGGTGACGCAGGGCAAGTTCATCCTGCTCCTCGAGGTCTTCATCGGGGCGATCATGGTGTTCTACTTCGGCTTCCTGCTCCACATGGAGGCCTTCCGTGTCGTCGTCATCCTCCTCTTCAGCCTGATCGGGATTGCCGGCAGCTACGGCGTCGCGTGGTTCGGCATCCGCGTCAACACGTTCGCCAACTCGCGCGCGGCTTTTGCCAGCCTGCGCGGGAAGCCGTTCCCGATTTACGCGATTCCCTTGCGCGCCGGCATGAGCATCGGGATGCTGCTCATCAGCGTCGAGCTCCTGCTGATGCTGGGAATTCTGCTCTTCATCCCCTCCGATATGGCCGGCGCGTGCTTCATCGGCTTCGCCATCGGTGAGTCGCTCGGCGCCGCCGCCCTGCGTATCGCGGGCGGCATCTTCACGAAGATCGCCGACATCGGTTCGGACCTGATGAAGATCGTCTTCAACATCAAGGAAGACGACGCGCGCAACCCGGGGGTGATTGCGGACTGCACGGGCGACAACGCGGGCGATTCGGTGGGGCCGAGCGCGGACGGCTTCGAGACCTACGGCGTCACGGGCGTCGCTCTCATAGTCTTCATCATGAACGCGGTGGCCGACGCCACCACACAGGTGCAGCTGCTCGTCTGGATCTTCGTGATCCGCATCATGATGATCGTGGCAAGCGGCCTCTCCTACTTCGTGAACGAGGCCTTTGCCAGGGGCAAGTACGCCAACGTGGACAAGATGAACTTCGAGGCGCCTCTGACGTCGCTGGTCTGGGTGACCTCGATCGTCTCGGTCGTCCTCACCTACGTCGTCTCGATGGTTCTCATCCCGGATCTCGGCGATGGCACGCTGTGGTGGAAGCTCTCGACCATCATCACGTGCGGCACGCTCGCCGGTGCCATCATTCCCGAGCTGGTCAAGGTGTTCACCTCGACCGAGTCCGGCCACGTGAAGGAAGTCGTCACCTCGTCGCAGGAAGGCGGTCCGTCCCTCAATATCCTGTCCGGCTTCGTCGCGGGCAACTTCAGCGCCTACTGGCTGGGGGTCAGCATCGTGGCGTTGATGAGCATCGCGTATTACGTGAGCACGATGTGGCCGGCCGACCTCATGCTCGCGCCTGCGGTCTTCGCCTTCGGTCTGGTCGCGTTCGGCTTCCTGGGCATGGGCCCGGTGACGATTGCGGTCGATTCCTACGGCCCCGTGACGGACAACGCCCAGTCAGTCTTCGAGCTCTCCGTCATCGAGCAGATCCCCGGCGTCAAGGAGCAGATCAAGAGAGACTATGGCTTCAACGTCGAGTTCGAGCGTGCGAAGGAGCTGCTCGAAGAGAACGACGGCGCGGGAAACACCTTCAAGGCGACGGCGAAGCCCGTGCTGATCGGCACGGCCGTCGTGGGGGCGACGACGATGATCTTCTCGATCATCATGTTGCTCACGGCTGGTCTGACGCAGAACCTCCAGAACCTGTCGCTGCTCCACCCGCCCTTCCTGCTCGGGCTGATTACGGGTGGCGCTGTCATCTACTGGTTCACAGGCGCGTCTGCCCAGGCCGTCACGACGGGCGCCTACCGCGCGGTGGAGTTCATCAAGGCCAACATCCGGCTCGACGGCGTCGAGAAGGCGTCGGTCGAGGACAGCAAGAAGGTCGTCGAGATCTGCACGCAGTACGCGCAGAAGGGGATGTTCAACATCTTCCTCACGGTGTTCTTCTCCACGCTCGCGTTCGCCTTCGTGGAGCCGTACTTCTTCATCGGCTACCTGGTGTCGATCGCGCTGTTTGGTCTGTACCAGGCAATCTTCATGGCCAATGCGGGCGGCGCATGGGACAATGCCAAGAAGATCGTCGAGGTCGAGCTGAAGGCGAAGGGCACGCCGCTCCACGCGGCGACGGTTGTTGGCGACACCGTCGGGGATCCATTCAAGGACACGTCGTCTGTTGCGCTCAACCCCGTGATCAAGTTCACTACGCTCTTCGGCCTGCTGGCCGTGGAGCTGGCGGTCAGCTTGACCGCTGCAGGGAGCTCGACGCTGAGCCACTTGCTGGCGGTGGTGTTCTTCGCGCTGTCGATGGTGTTTGTCTGGCGCTCGTTCTACGGGATGCGGATCGGCTCGGCTACGTGAGGCCAGGTCATCCGGGGCGCGGCCGGGAACCTGTGCTTTGGCCCCTTTTCGAGATCCCGGTGTCTAAGATGTCTGACACAAGATTCGTTGACTCTCAGATTTTCGTCTGGCTATAATCGCCCGCCTTGGCCGGCCACCGGGGGCGGGCAGGGAAGCATCGGCACTCAGGCAGGAGGAGGGCAGTCGTGCCACGAGACATGTTCGGGGATGTGGTCGAGCCTTCGATCAAAGTAGGGAGCCAGAAGTGGTACACGGTTCCGCTTTCGATCGTCGTGCATACGGTGATCATCGGGGCAGTGGTCGTGATTCCGCTGCTGGCGTTCGACGCGATCCCTACCCCCGCGACCATGATGGACGCGTTCATTGCGGCAGCGCCTCCGCCGCCGCCCCCACCCCCGCCGCCTCCGCCACCACAGGCGGCTGAGCCGCCGCCGCCCGTTGCGGAAGTGAATCCGAACGCAGCGCCGGTCGAGGCACCTGCCGAGATTGTGGAGGAAACGGGGAATGAGGTCGTCCAGCAGGCCGCGGTGATCGAGCAGGGCGTCGTGGGCGGCATTTCTGGCGGCAGCCTCGGGATCGAGGCGGCCCCGCCGCCACCACCACCGCCGCCCCCACCAGAGCCGGTGCGGGTCGGTGGTGCGATTCAGGCGCCTCAGAAGGTTCACAATGTGAACCCCCGCTACCCGTCGATCGCCCAGTCCGCTCGTGTCCAGGGCGTGGTGATCATCGAGGCAGTCATCGGTCCCGACGGCGCGGTCCAGGACGCGCGCGTGCTTCGCTCGATTCCGCTCCTGGATGCGGCCGCACTCGACGCCGTGCGGCAGTGGCGTTACACTCCGACGCTGCTCAACGGCGTGCCCGTGCCCGTCATCATGACCGTGACGGTGAATTTCACGCTGCAGTAGAGAGTTCGTTCGGCGGAACGCGATCGACCAGGACAGCTGAGCAGGGCGGTCGCACGACAACAAACCTCGTAATTTGTAAGCTGGTCTCGATGGAGGTATGCCGTGGATTTATTGGAACTGTGGAGCCACATGGGGTTGCCTGTCAAAATGCTGGCGGGCGTGCTGTTTATCATGTCGATGTGGTCGGTCGGTGTAGCCATTGAACGCATCTACACCTATACGCAGGCGAAGAACCAGTCGAAGCTGTTCGCGCCCCAGGTGGCCAAGCACCTCAAGGAAGGGCGCCTGAAGGACGCGATCGCCCTGGCCCAGTCGAAGAACTATCGTTACAGCCACCTGGCGAAGGTCGTTCTGGCAGGCCTCCAGGAGTACCAGTTCCAGCAGGAGAGCGGCAGTACTCTCAGCCGCGAAGACCTCATGGACACCGTTCGCCGGGCGATCCAGCGCGCTTCCGCGCTGACCTCGTCGGATCTCAAGAAGGGCGTCGCCTCGGTGGCCACCATCGCCTCGACCGCACCGTTCATCGGCTTGCTCGGCACGGTCATCGGCGTCATCAACGCGTTCCAGGGCATTGCCAGCAGCGGATCGGGCGGTATCGGCGCCGTGTCGGCCGGTATCTCCGAGGCGCTCGTGAAGACCGCGCTCGGCCTCATCGTGGCCATCCCGGCGGTCTGGTTCTACAACTACCTGACGAACCGTATCGATCACTTCAACGTCGAGATGGACAACTCGTCGTCAGAACTGGTCGACTACTTCGTCAAGAAGACGACCTAGCCAGGAGCGTTCAGGTGGCAAGGGTTCGAGGGCCGCGCCCTTCTCGAGCCCTTCGACCAGTTGGAATACGCAGGGAGAAAGTCCGATGGGAATGGACGTAGGCTCAGGTAAAGGCGGCGTCAAGTCCGAGATCAACGTGATT
>JBFWPD010000034.1:0-16038 GCA_050250175.1 Vicinamibacterales bacterium | reverse complement strand
CAGCACCCACGCCTCCGACCCGTGCCGCTCCAGCAGCGCCAGCGCATCCTCTACGCTCGCCGGCTGATACAGCTCGAACGCCGGCATGATGTCGCGAATGACTGCCATGGTTGCTCCTCTTCAGGCTTCAGGCTTCAGGCTTCAGGCTTCAGGCTTCAGGCTTCAGGCTTCAGACGTTCGAGCGTCGCGCGTACTCGGCGCCGCGCTCCAGGGCGGTGAGGATCTTGTCGTAGTCCTGGCAGCGGCACAGATTCCCCGACACCCCGTGCGCCAGTTCCTGCCGCGTCGGATTCGGATTGACCTTCAGGAACCCCGTCGCCGCCATCACGAACCCCGGCATGCAGAACGCGCACTGGAACCCCTGCTCGTCCACCACGCCCTGCTGCACCGCACTCAGCGTCCCGTCCGCACTCGCCAGGCCCTCGATCGTCGTCACCCGCTTGCCCCGCACCGTGTGCGTCAGCACCGAGCACGAATAGTGCGGCACCTCGTCCACCAGCACCGTGCACGCCCCGCATTCCGCCCGGTCGCACCCGATCTTCGTCCCCGTCAGCCCCAGCTTGTAGCGCAGCGTCGACGCCAGCGTCTCCTGCTTCAGCACGTCCACGCGCCGGTCCTGCCCGTTCACGTTGATCGTGATCAGCCGTTCCACGCTGCCCGGCGCCGACGGCTGGCCCAACAGCGGCGACGAGCGGAACAGATATCCCGCCGACGATACCGCCGCGCCTGCGGCGATGACTCCCTTGATGAACGTGCGCCGGCTTGCGTCTTGCGGTGTGCTGTCCACGTTGTTTTCTTCCATCGCAGGTCCCTCGTCTCGGGTGTCTGCCAAACGGCGAAGCCGAAAGATAGCCCCAATTGCTCCGCTATTCAATCATTCTGCGGCCCGGTGTGCGGCCCCCCTCCGGGGCTGGTCGTCACCGGGAAGGCGGGCGACGGCTCAGGCGGCGACGTAGTGCTTGGTCAAGCAAATCTTACTCTACGAAGGCTTTAGCCAGGAGCACGCAGCAGGAAGCGTGACTAGCGCCCTGCCCCGTCGTCTCGAGGGGCGCTCGATCCATCATCGAGGAGATGGCGTTCCGTGAAAGCGAGCATCATCATCCGCAGGTGCCTGGCGAGTTGCGGGTCCGTGATTCCGTGTCTGGACTGCGGATACAGCATCAGCTCGAAGGGCTTCTGCGCCTTCTGCAGCTCGTGCGCGAACTGCATCGTGTTCGCCGGATGCACGTTCTCGTCAATGGCGCCGTGAATCAGCATCAGCGCACCATGCAGATCGCGCGCTGCCCACCTTGGAGCGCTGCGGCGGTAACCCTCCTCGTTGTCGGAGGGCAGGCCCATGTACCGCTCGGTGTAGATGCTGTCGTACGAGCGCCAGTCGCTCACAGTGCCACCGGCGATCCCCATCACGAAACTTCGGCTGTGCGTGAGCGCGTAGCTGGTCATGTAGCCGCCGTAGCTCCAGCCATGAATGCCAATGCGCTCTGCATCGACATACGGCTGCGATTTCAGCCACCCGAGACAGTCTTCGATGTCGCGCAGCTCGAGCTCGCCGAAGTTCCGGTACACCGGCCACGCGGACTGTACGCCCTTGGCGCTCGCCGTCCGGTTGTCGCACATCCAGACGATGATGCCCTTCTGCGCGAGAAGCTGGTGATACATGTACTGCGATCCGACCCACGCGTTCCGCACCTGTGGCGCCTGAGGCCCGGCGTACGTGAACTGATAGACGGGGTACTTGCGCTGCGGATCGAAGTCGGGCGGCTTGATCATCATCGCTTCCATCTCGAAGCCGTCCCGCGACTTCACCTGCAGGAACTCCGGCGTCGACAGCTCGAAGTCGGCCAGCGCCCGCACCTCGTTCTCGGCGACGACGCGCTCGAGCGAACCGTCGTTGCGATGAAGCCGGATCCTGGGGGGCGTGACAACGTCACTCCACGAATCCAGGTAGCGCTCAAAACCCGGCGAGAATCGCGCCGAGTGATTGCCGGCCGCGGATGACAGCCGTTGCTGGCCGCTTCCATCGACTCGGATGCGATAGATGTCCTGACCGACGTAGCTGCGCTCGGTCGCAGAGAAGTAGATCCAGCCTTCGTCCTCATCGACCCCGTAGACAGACCTGACGTCCCAGTCGCCCTTCGTGACCCGGCCAAGCAGAGTCCCTTCAGAGTCGTATCGATAGATGTGCCGCCATCCGCTCTGCTCGCTCAACCAGAGAACCGATCCGTCGGCCAGCCGCTGCACATCGCCGAGATCTGGGTTCGACACCCATGTCCTGCTCGTCTCTCTGAGCAGCTGGCGTGTTCGCCCCGATGCGGTGTCCAGGAGATTGACGTCGAGGCTGTTCTGGATCCGGTTCTGAATCAGATACAGGAGATCGGCTCCATTGCCGGTCCATGCCACTCCTGTGACGAGACGATCGTCGGGGGCGTACGCGGACAGATCGACCCAGTCGACCTCATCGTTCTCGACATGCGCGATGCCCAGCGTCACGACGGGATTGGGATCGCCGGCTTGCGGATAGTCCCATCGCTCAACCGACTGGTCGTAGGGAATGTCGTCGACCACGACGTAGGCAGGCACCGGGGTGTCGTCCGTGCGAAGAAACGCGAGGCGGGACGAGTCGGGGCTCCACCAGAACGCCCGCCGCTGACCTCGTCCGTAGATCTCTTCTTCATAGACCCAGTCGAGCACGCCGTTCAGGATTTTTCCCGCGCCATCGTCGGTCAGCCGGCGCTCGGATCCGCTCGCCGTGTCGGTCACGTACAGGTCGTTGTTGCGTACGAACGCGACCCAGTTGCCGTCGGGACTGAGCATCGCGACTTCCTCGGCGCCTTCGGTCCGCGTGAGCCGCACCGCGACGTTGTTCTCTTCGTCGTACGCATACAGATCGGACCCCAGCGTGAACAGCGCCACCGAGAAGGACGAATCGAAGGACAGGCTTCGCGAGCGGGTGGCGCGGCGGGCCTCCTGCCCTTCGACGCCCTCGAGTCGCAGCAGGGCCTGCTCCATGCGGGTCGCATCGAAGAGCGGACGCGCCATGCCGTCGGCCGCATTTACGATGCTCCACTCGACGCCGCCGGAGATCTCGCGGGGCTCGACCCAGCGCGCGTCGTCCATCCATACAAGACCAGTCGGGATGGACCCGCTGAAGTTCACGCGGCGATCCGGGTCGTAGATGTCGTCGAGCGTCAGCGCGCGTTGGGCGGCCGCCGGGCACACGGCGATCAGGACCAGGACCGACGCGATGCGCAGCCGGGAGCCCATGCCGCCGTGCCTCATCCGAGTCACTCTACACCCTCTACAATAGGCTCACATGCCCAGACTGACGTTCCTCGGCGCCGCCGGCACGGTGACCGGCTCGAAGTATCTGCTCGAAGTTGGAAGTCGCCGGATCCTGGTCGACTGCGGTCTCTTTCAGGGCCTGAAAAGGCTGCGCGATCGCAACTGGCGGCCACTCCCGATCCCGCCGGGCGAGATCGACGCGATGGTGCTCACCCACGCGCATCTCGATCACTGCGGATACATCCCCAGGGCCGTGGCCAATGGCTTCTCCGGCCGAATCTTCTGTACGCCCGGGACCAGGGATCTGTGTTCGCTGGTTCTTCCCGACTCTGCGCGCATCCAGGAAGAAGACGCGCGCGACGCCAATCGCTATCACTACACGAAGCACAATCCGGCGCTGCCGCTCTACACGAGCGAGGATGCCGCGCGCGCGCTGACTCTGTTTCAGCCCGTCGGCTACAACCGGCCGATCCCGATCGTGCCAGGCGTGCCCGACGTGGAGGTCGAGTTCATCGACGCAGGACACCTGCTGGGATCGGCGTATGCGCGGGTCCGCTTCGGGGACCGGTCGATCCTCTTCGGCGGCGACCTCGGGCGCTTCGGCCGCCCCGTGCTTCCCGACCCCACGATGATCGATGAAGCCGACGTGCTGCTGGTCGAATCGACCTACGGCGACCGTCAACACGAAGTCGATGACAATGGGGTCCGTCTCGCGACCGTCATCAACGAAACCTTCCAGCGCGGCGGAAAGCTGATCATTCCGTCGTTCGCGATCGGGCGGTCCAGCGAAGTGATCTACTGGTTGAAACGGCTCGAAGACGAGAAACGTATCCCGGTATTGCCGGTGTTCGTCGACAGCCCGATGGCCGCATCCTCGCTCACGTTCTATGCGAGCTATCCGGACGACCTCGATCCGGACATGCGGCCCGCGACCCGCAACGTCAGGATGTTCGCCACAAAGCGCATGACCACCGTCTCGTCTCCGCAGCAATCGAAAGAGCTGGTCGCGTCGCGTCAGCCCGCGATCGTCATCGCCTCGAGCGGGATGGCGACAGGCGGACGCGTGCTCCACCACCTCGAGGCCACGCTGCCTTCCGAGAGGAACACGGTGATGTTCGTCGGCTTCCAGGCCGAGGGAACCAGAGGGCGGCAGCTCGTTGACGGTGCGCGAGAGATCCGCTTGAAAGGCCGCGACATCCCCGTCGCGGCGCGCGTCGAGCAAATCGATTCGATGTCAGCGCATGCAGACGCCGGCGAGATCCTGCACTGGCTTCGCGGCTTCAAGCGCCCGCCTTCGATGACCTACCTCGTCCACGGCGAGCCGCCTGCGCTCAACGCACTCGCCGGACGCGTCGGGACCGAGCTCGGGTGGCCGGTGCAGGTCGCCGAGTACGAGAAGCAGGTAGAGCTCTGACGAATCGCATGCGGCCCAGGCTGTGGACGACGCTGGCTGGAGCACTCCTGCTCGCAGCCGTCGTTCACGCGCAGACGATGCCGGCGTCGCGCCTGGCGGTGTTGCAGGCGGAGGATCGCCGGGCGCCAACGAGCGCCGATGTCTCGCGGATCCGGACGCAGGTCCGGAGCGGCAACATCCAGACGGCCGTTGTCGCCGTCCGGGCGCTTGGACGGCTCGAACGGCCATCGCTCATCGCATCCATCATCCCGTCGATCAGACATCGATATCCCGAGATTCGCGCCGAAGCCGCCAACGCGGCAGCACAGGCCGCCGAAGGCTGGAGGCGCGGCCTCACCGCCCCTGGCGCCATGGCGCCGGCATCGCTGCTGGCCACCCTGGCAAGCCGCCTGGGGATCGAGACCGTGCCGGCTGTTCGATCCGAGCTGGCGCAGGCAATCGGACGCTTGCCCTATCGGAGCGCCGCCGAAGTTGGCCGCGCAGAAGCGGCGATTCTCGAGCTCGCAGCGAAGAGCGAGACCACAGAGGACAGGCTAGGCGTCGCGAAGGGGCTCGAGTCGCTGGCAAGATTGAGCGGTCCGATGCGGCGGCCGTCTGTCGAAGCACTGGCTGCGCTCACGGTCCTGCTGGAAGCCAACCCGACGCGCGACGCGCGAGTCCGAAGGCTCGCGATGGAGGCGATCGGCGAATCGGGATCCGCCTCTCCGGAGGTCATCGCGCGAGCGATGAAGGACGCGGATGCGCAGGTGCGCCGACTCGCGCTCGAGGCAGCGAGTGCATCGGATTCCTCGATTGAGCTTCTGATCGAAGCGGCCGACGACTCGGCGCCGATGGTGCGGCTCGAAGCCCTTCTCGGACTCCGCGCTCATGACGATCCGCGCGTGTGTCCGATCACGATTGCAATGGCAGCCGACCCGGACGTCAAGATCGAGCTGACGGCAATCGATCAGCTCCGGTCCTGCGGCGCCTGGTCGAACGCTGTCAGCCTTCTCGAGCACCACGCCGGCGCCCTCGCCGAAGCCGACGGATATCGGAGGTGGCATCGCACCGCCCACGCAATCGTCGCGCTTGCCGCCGCCGCACCCGAACGCGCCCGTGCGCATCTCGAGGCGTTGACGACAGCCGCGACATGGCAGATCCGGCTCCATGCGGCTCGCGCCGCGGCCACGCTGGGCGACGTTGCGACGCTCGAACGGCTGGCGCGCGACCCGGACGACAACGTCGCGGAGGCCGCGATCTTCGGGCTCGTCTCCCGCGCAGGGCACGAAGCGGACGCGACGTACGTGTGGGCGCTGGGACGGCCCGGCGCGCCGGTGTTACGGGCGGCCGCAGTTGCGCTCGACGGCTCTTCGTATCCTGAAGCCGCTCCCGCGCTGAGAGCTGCACTCGAGCGGATCAACGGAGAAGCTGGTGGCGGCGTCCTCGAAGCGCGGACAGCAATGGTGGACGCGCTGAAGGGGATGGGCGCCACGGTGCCGTCGACCCCCGCGCACAGGATTCAGCCGAACGACAACCTCACCGCCCGGAACCTGAACGGGCTGATCGCGCCGCGCGCGCGCGTGATCGTCCGCGACGTCGGCGCCTTCGAGCTCGCGCTCGTCGTGGCGGACGCTCCAGGCACAGTCACGCGCTTCATTGCCCTGGCCGAATCGGGCTCCTATGACGGCACGACTTTTCACGGCCTGGTGCCGGACGTCGCGATCCACGGCGGAAGTCCCGGCGCCAGTGAGTACGTCGGGCATCCGCAGCTGATGCGCGACGAGGTCGGCTCGTGGCCCCATGTCCGCGGCGCCGTCGGTCTGGCGACAAGAGGGCGGGACACAGGCGATGGACGATTCTTCATCAACCTCGTAGACAACCCACGGTTCGATCACGAGTTCACGGTCTTCGCGCAGGTTCTCAACGGGATGGACGTGGTCGATCGGCTGCTCGAAGGCGACGTCATCGAACGGATCGAGATCATCCGTTAGGGCAAGGCGTGTTCTCGACTCGCATTCCAGACAATCTGGCGGCCAACAGACTGGCCGCGGCGGTCGCTGCCGCCAGATCCGGAGGGCGTTCCCTCCTCGATCTCACGGCGTCGAATCCAACGCGGGCGGGCTTCGCCTATCCAGATGATCTCCTGTCGGAGCTGGTGCATCCGCGCTCGTTGACATACGCGCCAGAGCCGTTCGGCCTGGGAGAAGCGCGCGCCGCAGTCGCGGCAAGCTATCGCACGAGGGGACAGTCGATCTCGCCCGAGAAGGTCGCGCTCACGGCCAGCACGAGCGAAGCGTACTCACTGCTGTTCAAAGTCCTGTGCGATCCGGGGGATCGCGTCCTCGTGCCACGGCCGAGCTATCCGCTGCTCGAGCATCTGGCAAGGCTCGACGCCGTCTCGCCCGTGGCTTACGATCTCGAATACCACGGGGCGTGGAGTGTCGACCTGGCGAGCGTCGAACGCGCGCTCACGCCCGGCACCCGCGCGTTACTCGTCGTGCATCCAAACAATCCCACTGGTTCGTTCGTCAGCCGGCAGGACGGCGAGGCGCTGGCGGCGATGTGCGCAAAGGCGAACGTGGCGATCATCGCCGATGAGGTGTTCGCCGACTATGAACTGACGCCCGGTGCGCGCGCGCGCTCGGCGCTGTTTGCCTCCGGCGGTGAGGCGTTGACGTTCAGTCTCGGCGGACTCTCAAAGGCGGTAGGCCTGCCGCAGGTGAAGCTCGGCTGGATCGCAACGGGGGGACCGGCTGCGCTGGTGGAACCGGCATTGAAACGCCTGGAGTTTGCCTGCGACACATACCTTTCAGCCTCGACGCCCGTGCAGGTTGCTGCCGCGTCACTGCTCGAACGCGGCGAGACGGTTCGCCGCCAGATCCAGCAGCGAGTGACCCGCAACTACGGGGCCCTGCGTGCCGCGACGCCCGAGGAGAGTGTCTGCCGGACACTGGCGGCCGACGGAGGCTGGTATGCCGTCGTGCGGGTCCCGTCAATCGAGCCGGAGGAATCGCTGGTCCTGTCGCTGCTGCACGCCGAAGGCGTGCTCGTGCACCCGGGGTACTTCTTCGATTTCCCGGGTGAAGCGTATCTCGTGGTCAGCCTGCTGCCGCCTCCAGACGAGTTCGACGCCGCAATCGGACGCGTCGTGAGACATCTCGAGACGCAGGCGGGCTCTTCATGAAGCCCGAATTCCGCCGCAGGGCCGGACTGCTCGTTCCTCTATTTTCCTGCCCCTCGTCTGCCAGCTGGGGCATCGGGGACATTGGCGACGTCGCGCATCTGACGCGCTGGCTGGCGACGGCGGGACAGCGAGTGCTGCAGCTGCTCCCGATCAACGAAATGGCACCGGGGCAGCAGTCGCCATATTCGGCCATCAGCGCGACTGCCCTCGATCCCATCTACATCAACGTGGCCAGTGTGCCCGAGTTCGCGGCGCTCGGTGGAGAACAGGCGCTCGACCGCGACGAGCACGAGGCGCTCGCACACGTGCGACGGACCGAAACGATCGACTATCCGGCGATCCGCCGGCTGAAGAACGCGACGCTGCTTCGCGCGTTCGACCGGTTCTACGAGCTCGAGTGGCAGCGCGAGACTCCACGCGCTCTGGCGCTCAGAGAGTTCGTGACGAGCCAGGCCTGGTGGGTCGAGGACTACGCACTGTTTCGCGCCATTCACGCCCATCAAGGCGAAGGCGCCTGGACGACGTGGCCGGAGCCGCTGCAGCGCCGGCAGCCCGACGCAATCGATCGCGCGCGGCGGGAGCTCATGCGTGAGGTGCTCTACCGGCAGTACCTCCAGTGGATCGCCAGCACGCAGTGGATGGCGGCACGCGAGGAAGCGCGAGCGCACGGAATCGGCCTGTTCGGCGATCTGGCGTTCATGGTCGACGGCGACAGCGCGGACGTCTGGGCACACCAGGAACAGTTCCGTCTCGATGCGACCGTAGGCGTTCCGCCCGACGCGTTCAGCGCGAGCGGTCAGGACTGGGGCATGCCCGTCTACCGCTGGGATGCGATGAGCGTCACGAGCTACGGGTGGCTTCGATGCCGCGCGCGGCGAAGCGCCGACCTTTACGACGGGTACCGCATCGATCACCTCGTCGGCTTCTACCGGACCTATGGACGCCCGAAGGACAGCGGTGCGCCCTTCTTCACACCGGAGACGCAGGCGGATCAGACAGCGCTCGGCGAGCGTCTGATCGGCATCTTTCGTGAGCCGGGTGCGGAGATTTTTGCGGAGGATCTCGGAACCGTACCGCCTTTCGTCCGCGCGTCGCTCGCCCGCCTTGGCGTCGCCGGACTTGCGGTGATGAGGTGGGAGCGATACTGGGACACGGAAGGACAGCCCTTTCGCGACCCCGCAGACTACCCGGTGGCCTCCGTTGCGGTGTCCGGCACCCACGACACGGAACCGCTCAGGACATGGTGGGACCTGGCGGCGGACGAGGAGCGGGTGGCAATCAACAAGCTGCTCACGGTGCGGCGCGTCACCGAGGGAGCGGGTCTCACGAACGGCCCATGTGACGACCGCACGAGGGACGGCCTGCTCGAAGCGCTTCTCGCATCACGATCGTTTCTGGCGCTGATGCCGATTGGCGACGTCTTCGGATGGCGCGCGCGAATCAACGAGCCGGCCACCGTGAGCGACCGGAACTGGACGTTCCGCCTGCCGTGGCCGAGCGACAAGCTCGATCAGATCGCGGAAGCAAATGAACGGCGCGATGCGCTCAGGCTCTGGGCCGAGCGATGGCAACGGCTCTAGCACGCGGGCTCCCGATGCAGGAATGTGAAGAAAAGTGTCTCCAGAGGGTTGGAGCCTGCAGGAGCGGCCGGTATAATCCGACCATTTGTAGATGATGGCGGAGAAATCGCGATACCTCCTCGCGGCGGCATTCGGCCTGTTGTCCATGGCCGGCGGATGCTCAGCGCCCATCGTTGAGACGCCGGCGCCAGCAGTCGGCTCGGACGTCAGCCTTCCCGCCGAGGTGCGGATCATCGCGGCGCGCGTCGGCCGCGGCGCGACACTGGCCTCCCTCCTGCGAGCGCACGACGTGGCCGAAGAACAGGTCGCCGCGCTCGTGTCTCGCGTCGCGGGCGTTTTCGACCTGCGCCGATTCCGGGCGGAACAGCCGTATCGCATCGCGCAGACGCAGGACGGTGAGCTGCGCCGCTTCGAGTACGAGATCGATCGCGACCGGAAGCTGACCGTGTCGCGCAACCGCCTCGATGCGCCGGGTACCTTCGTTGCCGAGATTGCCGACATTCCGAAGACAGCCGAGCTGACGGTGGTGCGCGGCAGCATCGACGCCGGCGCGTCCTCGCTCTTTGCCTCGATCGCGAGAGCCGGGGAGCATGTCGAGCTTTCCGTCCTGATGGCGGAAGTCTTCGCGAGCGACATCGACTTCAACACCGAGCTCAAGCGCAACGATCGGTTCGAGCTGCTCGTCGAAAAGCTCTATCGGACCGACGAAGGGCTGATGCCCGGAGACGAATCGGACGACAGTTTCGCCGGCTACGGCGCGATCGTCGCTGGTGTCTTCGAGAACGATGGACGGCGGCTGCACGCGGTGCGCTTTACGCCGGAGGGCGGCGAGCCCGGCTACTTCGACGAGAACGGCAACTCGAAGCGCAGGTTCTTCCTCAGCTCTCCCCTGCCATTCGACCCCGTGGTCACCTCACGCTTTTCGACAAGCCGCCTGCATCCCGTCCTTGGCGTCCGCAGGGCACATCTCGGCGTCGACTATCGCGCAGCGACTGGCACGCCGGTGATCGCGGTCGCTGACGGCTCTGTTGTGTTCGCAGGCACGAGCGGCGGATCGGGCCGGATGGTGCATCTCCGGCACGCGAACGGGTTCGAGACCCAGTACCTTCATCTGTCCGCGATTGACGTTCGCCGTGGTCAGCGCGTCTCGCAGGGCGATCGCATCGGCCGCGTAGGCTCGACCGGCCTCGCCACCGGTCCGCATCTGGACTACCGTCTCCGCCAGAACGGCGTCTGGGTGAATCCAGTCACGGCGCATCGCGCGATGCCACCTGGAGATCCCGTGCCAGAGAGTCAGCGCGCCGCCTTCAACCAGGTACGCGATCAGGCGCTCGCTCAGCTGGCCTCGATCAGCAGTCCCGCCGGAACCGCCGCTACCAACGATTAACGCGTCGCTCGCGCGCGTGATGACAATGGCTTGGGGGCCTCTCCCAGCCGGTCAGGTGTTCCTGTCGTTCAAAGTCCGCCGGGTATAATCGTAGGTCCGATGGTCAACGTTCGTCCCTTCCGTGCGCTTCGTCCCAAGCCTTCGATTGCCGCGCAGATCGCCGCCGTTCCCTACGACGTCGTCAACGCGGAAGAGGCCCGATCGCTCGCCGACGGCAATCCGGTGAGCTTTCTGCGTGTATCCAGAGCCGAGATCGAGCTCCCCGCGGGTACCGACCCGCACTCCGATGCGGTCTACGAGAAGGCCAGGGCGAATTTCGACGCGTTGAAGTCGTCGTCGCTGCTGCTCGAGAGCGAACCGCTCCTGTATGTCTACCGCCTGAAGTCAGGCGACGTGGAACAGACTGGAGTCGCGGGCGCGTTTTCGGTGGACGACTACAACAGCGACGTCATCAGGAAACACGAGCGCACGCGGCGCGACAAAGAGGACGATCGCACGAGGCACATCATCACTTTGCGCGCGCAGACCGGGCCCGTGTTTCTCACATACAAGGCGTCGCCGCGCATCGATGAACTGGTCGCGCGAATCACTGCCGCTCCGCCGCTCTACGATTTCGAGGCCGCTGACGGCGTCCGTCACACGATCTGGACCGCGAGCGGAGACGACCGCGACGAGTTGAAGCGCGCGATTGCCGAGGTGCCGACGATGTACATCGCGGACGGCCATCACCGCGCGGCGAGCGCAGCACGGGCCTGGGCACACCTCAAGGACCGGGGAGCGACCGCGTCTCCGAACGGTTCACAGGCAGGCGCTGAATCGTTCCTGGCGGTTGCGTTCCCGCACGATCAGGTTCAGGTGCTCGCATACAACCGCGTGGTCAGGGATCTCAACGGGCTGTCGCCCGCGCAGTTTCTCGACGCGGTCCGCAAAGGCTTTCACATCGAACGCGGTGCACCGGTGCCGTCGCGGCGGGGCGACGTCGCCATGTACCTGCAGGGTGAATGGCGGACGCTCCATCCGCTCGTAGCGCCGGACGCTTCGGATGCGGTCCGATCGCTCGACGTGAGTGTTCTCCAGGACCGTCTGCTGGCGCCGATCCTCGGGATCCTCGACGTGCGCACAGACAAGCGCATCGATTTCGTCGGCGGAGGCAGGGGAGCGGGAGAGCTGGAGCGCCTCGTGGACTCCGGGGCGTTCGCGGCGGCGTTTTCTCTGTTCCCCGTCCGCGTGTCCGAGCTGATGGCGGTGTCCGATCAGGGCGAGATCATGCCGCCGAAGAGCACCTGGTTCGAGCCGAAGCTGCGCGACGGCCTGCTGGTGCACGTCATCTGATTTTTCTGCGGCGCGGCCGCACGTCGAAGGAGGAGCCGCTTACTCATGGCAACGACTACCGCTGTTTCTCGCGTTTTCAATTTCTCCTCGGGGCCGGCCGTCATGCCGCTGCCCGTCCTCGAGCAGATCCAGCGTGACCTGGTCGCGCTGCCCGGCGTCGGGATGTCGGTGATGGAGATCAGCCACCGGTCCGCGGCCTTCGAGGCGATTCTCGCGGACGCGGATGCGGGTATCCGGGCGCTGGCCGGCATTCCGTCGAACTACAAGGTCCTGTTCCTCCAGGGAGGGGCCAGCCTGCAGTTCTCCATGGTGCCGATGAACCTGCTCGACGCCGGCGCGACCGCCGACTACATCGACTGCGGATCGTGGGCAGACAAGGCCATCAGGGAGGCGAAGAAGGTCGGCACGGTCAATGTCGCCGGCTCCACCAAGGGCGACACCTACGCCCGCCTTCCCGAGCCTTCGAAGCTGTCGCTGACGCCTGATGCCGCGTATCTTCACATGACGTCGAACAACACGATCGAGGGGACGCAGTACCGCGATCTTCCTGCCTCGAACGCTCCGCTTGTGTGCGACGCCTCGTCGGACATCTTCAGCCGCCCGATCGACATCACGAAGTTCGGCCTCGTCTATGCCGGAGCGCAGAAGAATCTCGGGCCGTCGGGTGTCACGCTCGTGATCCTCCGCGACGATCTGCTCGAACGATCGACGAAGAAGGCTGCGTCGCTGCCGACGATGATGAACTACGCCGTGCATGCTGAGAACAGGTCGCTCTACAACACGCCTCCGGCGTTCGGCATCTATGCAATCGGCCTCGTCGTCAAGTGGGTGAAGGATCTTGGCGGCCTGCCGGCGATTGCCGCGATCAACGAGCGCAAGGCCGCGAAGCTCTATGCGGAGATCGACCGCACCGGCTTCTATCGAGGGACAGCGGCCACGGCGGACCGGTCGCTGATGAACGTCACCTTCCGCCTGCCTTCAGAGGATCTCGAGAAGCGTTTCGTCAAGGAGTCGACGGCTGCGGGCCTCGACGGGTTGAAGGGGCACCGCTCGGTCGGTGGCATGCGCGCGTCGATCTACAACGCATTCCCTGAGTCGGGCGTAGACGCGCTCGTGTCGTTCATGCGGGAGTTCGAACGAACGAACGGCTAGATCGCGCGTCCACAGCGCGCTCTAGCGTTCGGTCGCCGGGCGTCCTCGCCCCCGGCGGCGGCGACGACGACGGACTCCACCGGGTGCGCCACCTTCTTCGACAGGCTGTACCGGTTCGTCGGCCCCCCGCTCCGCAAGCACGCTGATCCAGTGCTCGACCACGTCGGGCGATCGGCCGTGGATCTCCAGCCAGGTCAGCGCCTCGCGGAAGGTGCTCCGGTGGGTCAGCGCGCGTTTGGCGCGCGGGCCCGCGCCGACATCCATCAAGCGGCGCTGCAGGCCGAGAAGCTGTCGCAGCCTTTCGACGTCCCGCCGCGCGAGCGGAAGAGTGCCGAGCCGGAAGGCCGGAACTGAGGGCCGCTTCTGATCGGCGTTCTCCTCGGCCGGACCATCGGCCGCCTCGGACACGTCCTCGTGGCGTGACGAGTGACGACCCGGTTGCGGCACAAGGCCGAGCGGCACCAGCAGGCTGCCGAGAAGCACCGGATTGGTGAAGGTCTCCGGCGTCGAGGCAAACTGCGAGCGGTACGCATCGAGGTTGGCCAGCGACTGCCAGAGCTCCGCGCCCGCCCCTCGATGCAGCTCCTTCGAAATCGGCTCGACGAGTCCCGCGTCCACGAGCGCGCGGAACGTCTTCTCGGCCGAGCCTCCGCGCAGAATCTTGTAGTACTCCTCGATCAGTCGCGCGGGCGAGCTGGCGGCAATCTCTCCCCGCAGCTTGCGGATGGCGGCCAGGATCGGCGGGTCGACCGTGAAGCCGAGTCTCGCGGCAAGCGCGACGGCGCGCTGCATCCTGACGGGATCCTCTCGAAAGCGCTCGTTCGGATCACCGATCGATCTGACGATTCCGGCCCGCAGATCCTCCAGGCCGTGAACGTAGTCGATGATCGAGAAGTTCGAGATGTCGTAGAAGAGCGCGTTGATCGTGAAGTCGCGGCGGAACGCATCCTCTTCCGGCGTGCCGAAGGTGTTGTCGCGATGAAGGAGCGCCGCATCCGATCGAGCCGGGGCCGCGCTCTCCTCGGGCGTTACCACCACGCCGTCGGTGTCGGCGATAGGCGCGGCGGGCACGCCGTCTTCGACGATCTCTTCACCGGGTTGAACCTGACGCCTGAACGTCGCAACTTCGATCACCTTGTTGCCGAACCTGACGTGGGCCAGGCGGAAGCGGCGTCCGATGATCCAGCAATTGCGAAAGAGCTTCTTGACCTGATAGGGATGAGCCGACGTTCCTATGTCGAAGTCCTTGGGACGACGGCCCAGCAGGAGGTCGCGCACGCTGCCGCCGACCAGATACGCGACATGGTCGCCTTGACGGAGGCGATAGAGGACCTTGAGCGCGTCGGGATCGATGTCGCGGCGTGAAACCGTGTGCTCTTCGCGGGGAATGATCCGCGGCTCAACCATCAGGGGACGCATTGTACCAAACGCGGTGAATTTCTGAACTAACCCATTGGTTTATCAACAACTTATGGCGTCCGGTGCCTGTGCTACCATCGAGACGTGCGCCTGCTGGCCGTTCTCGTCGCTCTCGTGACCCTGGTTGCGCCCGCCTACGCCGAGGACGGGGTCGACCCGCTCGCGCCGGCTCGCCAGATGTACAACGAACGGCGGTTCGATGAAGCCATTGCGGCCGCCGAAGCCGTCCGTGAGCTTCCCGGCGTTGCCGACTCCGCCGATCTCGTCGCAGCGCGGGCGTATCTGGAGCGCCACCGGCAGACGGCAGACGAGCAGGACCTCGCAAACGCCCATGAGCGCCTGCGCAGGATCAACCCCGAGGCGTTCGACAATGGCGAGCGGACTGAATATGCGATCGGCCTTGGCGCGACGCTGTATTTCGAGGATCTGCCGGGAGCGGCTGCCGCAGCCTTCTGGTCGCTGCTCGAAGCCGATCACGGACTCGAGGGCGAGGCGCGCGATCGGCTGCTCGACTGGTGGGCGAGCGCAACCGATCGCGACGCGAGGCCTCGCGCCGAACCGGAGCGTCGTCGTCTTTACGAAAGCGTCCACGAGCGCATGCGGCTCGAGCTTTCCGCCAATCCGGCAAGTCCGGTGGCCGCCTACTGGCTCGCGGCTGCGGCGGCCGGCCAGGCGGATTGGCAGCGTGCGTGGGATGAAGCCCAGGCCGCGTGGGTCCGCGCACCTTTGATGAGCGACAGCGGCGCCATGCTGCGGCCCGATCTCGATCGGCTCGTTCGACGCGCGATCGCACCGGAGCGCGCCAAGGCGACGGGACGAACAGCTGAGGAACTGCTCGCGGAGTGGGATGCCTTCACAGCGAAGTGGTCCCGCTGATTCGGGCGCGTAAGAACAGGTAGTAGCTCCCTTCCAGGCCCGCCAGGCCGGCCCGCCTAGGGCTTGGCGTCCCGCCAGTTCTGATCGATCCCTACGTCCACGGTCAGTGGCACGACCAGCGCCGCGGCGCCCTGCATCCGATCCCTGACGATGGCGGCGACTTCGTCCGCGCGCGATTCCCTGACCTCGAACAGCAGCTCGTCGTGGACCGTCAGGATCATCCGGGCATCAGGCATTTGCGCGAGCGCGGCATGGACGTCAATCATCGCGCGCTTCAGGATGTCGGCGGCCGTTCCCTGAATCGGCATATTGACCGTCTCCCGCTCGGCCCGTGATCGGTCCTGCCAGTTCGGGCTGTTCAGTTCCGGCACGAGACGCCGGCGGCCGAACAACGTCCGGACCGCTCCGGATGCTCGTGCATCCTCGAGCGTGC
>JBFWPD010000033.1:0-16136 GCA_050250175.1 Vicinamibacterales bacterium | reverse complement strand
AGCAGCAGCCTGAGGAACGTGGACTTCCCTGCGCCGCTCGGTCCCGTCAGGAAGAGAAACTCGCCCTTGTCGATGGTCAGCGTGAGATCGCGCAGCGCGTAGACGCCCCGGCTGTAGAACTTCGAGAGGTGGGAGGCTTCGATCACCCGCTCACCTGCTGTTGCTTGAAGGTGTGCCCCGTTCTATCGCTTCCCGCAAGAGCTCGTTCACGCGTTTCGGATTGGCCCGTCCGCCGGTTGCCTTCATCACCTGTCCGACGAGGAAGCCGAGGGTCGCTGCCTTTCCCGCGCGAATCTGCACGACCGCGTCGGGATTGGCGCTCACGACTTCGGCGACCTTGACCAGAAGCGCCCCCTCGTCGTCGATCTGGGAGAGATTCCGAGCCGCCACGATAGCATCGGCGGCCTGTCCAGACGAGACCATCTCTTCGAAGACCTTCTTCGCAATCGCTCCGCTGATGGTGCCGCGTTCCACGAGCGTCAGCAGGCCTGCAAGTCCAGCCGCCGACACGGGTGATGCCGTGATGTCCGCGCCGCGTTCCTTGAGAACGCGCGCGAGGTCGCCCATTATCCAGTTCGCCGTCGCCTTTGCCGGGGCTCCCTTGCCGACTGCTTCCTCGAAGAAGTCCGCCACCGCGCGCGACTGAGTCATCTGCGCCGCGTCGTACTCAGGCAGGCCGTAGGCGCTCACGAAGCGTTCCCGTCGCGCGTCAGGCAGCTCCGGCATCGTCGCACGCAGTGCTGTAAGGCGGGCCGGATCGATGACGAGCGGATTGAGGTCAGGTTCCGGGAAGTATCGGTAATCGTGCGCTTCTTCCTTGCTGCGCATCGAAATGGTCCGATTGGCGGAGGCGTCCCAGAGGCGCGTCTCCTGGATCACCCGGCCACCTTCTTCGAGCACCTCGATCTGACGGGCGATCTCGAACTCGAGCGCCTTCTGCAGGAACCTGAATGAGTTCAGGTTCTTCACTTCCGCCTTGGTTCCGAGCGCCGTCGCCCCTTCGGGGCGCACGGAGACGTTCGCGTCGCAGCGCAGGCTTCCCTCTTCCATGTTGCCGTCGTTGACGTCGAGCCAGACGAGCAGGGTCCGCAGCCTGCTGAAGAAGGCGGCTGCATCCGCTGCCGATCGCAGGTCGGGCTCGGTCACGATCTCGAGCAGCGGCGTCCCGCTCCGGTTGTAGTCGAGGTACGTGCACCGATCCGAGTCCGGAAATCCTTCGTGCAGCGACTTGCCCGCGTCCTCCTCCAGGTGCGCGCGAGTGATCCCGATGCGGCGCCCTCCGTTGGGACCCTCGAACTCCACGACGCCGTCCACAGCGAGCGGCAGTTCGTACTGAGAGATCTGGTAGCCCTTGGGAAGGTCTGGATAGAAGTAGTTCTTTCTCGCGAAGACCGACGTTCCATTGATGCGGCACCCGAGCGCAAGCGCCGCGCGTATGCCGGCATCGACCGCCGAGTGGTTGACGACGGGCAGCGCGCCGGGCAAACCGATGCACACCGGACAGATGCGCGTGTTGGGCGGTGCGCCGAACATTGTCCCGCACCCGCAGAACATCTTCGACCGTGTCCGCAGCTGCGCGTGAACCTCGAGGCCGATGACTGCTTCGAATCCCATGGCGTCAGGAGACTGGCGGGCGCGGGCCCGCGGCGACGATGTCCGGCCCGGCCTCTTTGGCGAAGGCCTCGAAGTTCTCGAGGAACATGCCGGCCACCCTGTTCGCCTGCGCGAGATAGTCGGCCTCGCCGGGCCACGTCCGGCGCGGCTGCAGGATCTCCGCCGGCACGTCAGGACACGCGCGGGGAATGTCCACGTTGAAGATGGGGTCGCGATCGAACTCCGTCCCGTCGAGACGCCCCTCGATGGCCGCCGCAATCATTGTGCGCGTGTGCGCGAGCTTCATCCGGGTGCCTTTGCCGTACGCGCCGCCCGTCCATCCGGTGTTGACGAGCCAGACGCGGACGTCGTGGCGTGCGATCCGCTCACCAAGCATGCGCGCGTAGCGGCTGGGCGCCAGCGGCAGGAATGGCGCGCCGAAGCCGGTGCTGAACGTGGCGCTTGGCTCGGTCACACCGCGTTCGGTGCCCGCAACCTTGGCCGTGTATCCGGAGAGGAAGTGATACATCGCGCCCTCCGGCGTCAGACGCGCGATTGGCGGCAGGACGCCGAACGCATCCGCCGTGAGCATCACGATGTGCCGGGGATGACCACCGCAGCCGGACGGCTCGATGTTGTCGATGAATTCAATCGGGTACGCCGCGCGCGTGTTCTCGGTATGCCGGTCGTCGTCGAGGAGCAGCTGACGTGTCTGTTCGTCGAGCGGCACGTTCTCGATCACCGTGCCGAAACGCTGCGTGGTCGCATAGATCTGGGGCTCGGCCTGCGGCGAGAGGCGGATCGTCTTCGCGTAGCAGCCGCCCTCGAAGTTGAAGACGCCCGTGTCACTCCATCCGTGCTCGTCGTCCCCGATCAGCCTGCGGCCGGGATCGCTCGACAGCGTCGTCTTTCCCGTGCCGGACAAGCCGAAGAAGAGCGCTGTGTCTCCCGCGCGACCGATATTCGCGGAGCAATGCATCGGCAGCACGCCGTCGAACGGCAACAGATAGTTCAAGACCGAGAACACTGACTTCTTGATCTCTCCCGCGTAGCCGGTCCCGCCGATCAGCACGAGCCGTTCGACGAAATTGACGGCGATGACCACTTCGGAGCGTGTGCCGTGACGCGCGGGGTCCGCCTTGAAGCTCGGGATGTCGATGATCGTCAGGCCTGGACGATTCACGTCGCCGCCGGCCCGGTTCAGCAGCAGGTTCTGCGCGAACAGGCTGTGCCAGGCGCGTTCGGTGATGACCCGCACCGGCATGCGGTAGCGCGGGTCGGCGCCTCCCGCGCAGTCCTGCACGAAGAGCTCCGTGCCTCGGAGCGCCGCCATCATGTCCGCGCGAAGCGCTGCGAAATGAGCGGGCGCGAGCGGCCGGTTGACTGCGCCCCACGCGACCTCTGCTTCTGTCGCAGCGTCCTTGACGATGAACTTGTCCTTCGGGGACCTTCCGGTGTGCGGAGTCGTGAGACAGACCAGCGGGCCTCCAGCGGCAAGCTGACCTTCGCCGCGACGGATCGCCTCCTCGTAGAGTGCGGCCGGCGGGAGATTGCTGAGGATTCTGGAGGCCGCGAGCGACTCGGGAGCAAGAACTGGTGGAGTGGCTTCCGGGATCATCGGAGCGGCCCCGGGATGGACCGCCGGCACGGCACGGTAGCTAACATCCTGACGTCCAATCAGATACGGGGAGGCGACGCATCGTAGTCGCCTGCCATTGATGAAGTCAATCGATCGAGCCGGTAGGGTAAACTGTAAACGGTCCCGGCACCCCATCGTAAACGACAATGAGTGACAAAGGCCCTCTGCGCCACCCGGAATCCGCCGCTCCCGCGGCGCCAGGGACATCCGCGCGCAGCCGGCGACAACCAGCCGCGCCCGTCTCTGAAGACACGACGCTTGCCGTGGAGATCCGCGGGTGTGTCGATCGTGGGGATCTGGATCACGCGCGCGCACTGTTCGATCAGCTGGTCGGCATGCACCAGCGACGCGCGCTTCGTATCGCCTATCAGTACCTCCGCGATGCGGCCGACGCCGACGAGGCAGTGCAGGACGCATTCGTCAAGGTATTCAGCCACATCGGATCGTACCGGGAGGCCTGGCCGTTCGAGGTGTGGTTCACCCGTATTCTCATCAACGGCTGCCTCGATCGCCGGAAGGCCCGCTCGCGGCGCGAGCGATGGTTCGCGCCGATGCTCGACGGCGGCACCGAGTCGCGTCCTCGCGAGATCTCCGCGCGTGCGACGGAACCCGATCCTGAAGCCAGGCTTCTTGCCGACGAGCGCAGCGCCCGGATTGCTGCGGCGGTCGACCGACTCGAGGGCCGGCAACGGACCGTCTTCATGCTGTGCCACTACGGCGACTGCACGCCGCGGGAGGTCAGCACGATGACGGGCCTGAACGAATCGACCGTGAGGGTTCACCTGTTTCGGGCTGCCCGAAAGCTGAGAAGCCTGCTGGGAGGCCATCCGTGAAGCTCTGGGGCCGACATCCAGACGACCAGCGTCTCCTGACCGGCTATGTGGCCGAGCGTACGGGGGATCTGGTCGATCCGCCCTTCGCAGAACATCTCGCCGAGTGTGCGGACTGTCGCCGTCGCTACGACGGACTCGCGGGGTTCATGGACGAGCTGCGGACCGATGCCGATGCCAGCGTCGATGCGCTCTACCCCGCCGATCGTCTCGAGGCCCAGCGTTCGAGTATCGCGCGGCGAATCGCGCATCTCGGGCACGCCGCGCGAGTCATCACCTTCCCGGGCCGTGCGAGCGAGGTGGCGACCCCCCTGTCGCCGCGCCGGCGCAGCTCGCGATGGATTGCCGCAGCCGCGGTGGCTGGCCTCCTGGTCGGGATTCTTCTGGGCACGCTCTCGAACATGCGCGAAGCGACCCCGCCTGTCGAGGTCGCTGTGTCCGCACCTGCAGCAGACGAACCGCTCACGGTCCGCGCGCCGATGGACGACGACACGTTCCTCCGGGAACTGGAGCTCGCCAGCATCAGGCAGCGCGCGCGCGCCATCAGTCCTCTGGACGCCTTTACCCCCACCGTCCGCGAAGTGAACGCGCAGGTCCGGTAGACTGGACAGCGCGGCGCCATCGTTCAGGCGCCGCCCGGTCCCCCGGGTACGCTGATGCCGTCACTCATTTTCCGCAAAGGCCTCGACCTCAAGGATGCCGTCGCCGGCATGCTCGCCGAGAGCTATCGCAGCGGTCTCATCGATCAGATCAAGGCGAACGACTTCACGTACACCGCCGGCCGGCTGACCGTCCATCTGGCCCGCGAGTTCGGCTTCTGTTACGGGGTCGATCGCGCCGTGGACTACGCCTACCAGACGCGGAGCCGCTTCCCTGACCGTCCTGTCTATCTGACGGGCGAGATCATTCACAACCCGCATGTCAACGAGAAGCTGCGGGCGATGGGCATCCGCTTCCTGGATACCGACCACATCGACATCGACGCCCTGGGGCCTCGTGACGTCGTCATTCTGCCGGCGTTCGGCGTGACCGTGGCGATGCTTCAGCGGCTGGATTCGCGCGGCGCGACGCTCATCGATACCACGTGCGGGTCGGTGCTGAACGTCTGGAAGAACGTGCGTCGCTACGCGGAAGACGGCTACACGTCGGTCATTCACGGAAAGGTCTGGCACGAGGAGACACAGGCGACGGCTTCGCACGCGGTCGGCTACGGCGGCCGCTTCCTCGTCGTCTTCGATCACGACGAGGCCGAAGCAGTGTGCGAGTACGTGCGCCACGGAGGTGAGCGCCGGGCATTCCTGGACCGCTTCTCGAGGGCCATGTCACCGGGTTTCGATCCCGAGCGCGATCTCGACCGTATCGGTCTCGCCAACCAGACGACGATGTTGATGTCGGAGTCGTTGGAGATTGGCGAGATGTTCAAGGCGGCGATGCTCGACCGGTACGGCGCCGCGGCTCTCGACGCTCACTACCGGGCCTTCGACACCATCTGCAGCGCCACCCAGGACCGGCAGGACGCGGTCGTCGCCCTCCTGCGCGAAGCGCCTCTCGACCTGATGGTGGTCATCGGCGGGTACAACAGCAGCAATACCTGCAATCTGGCGCGGATCTGCGCCGCGTCCCTGCCGACCTACCACATTGCCGATCCCGACTGCCTGGAATCGTCCGAGGTGATTCGTCATCGGCCGGTCGGAGCGAAGGCGGAGGTCACGGCCACCGGATGGCTGCCCGCCAGCGGCGCTGTCCGTGTCGGCGTCACCTCGGGCGCTTCGACGCCTGACAACCTGGTGGCCGCGACGATTGCCAAGATCGAAGCGTTCTGCGCCTGATAATTCCCACCAAGCCATTTATTTTCAGTACGTTATAGTAATGGTCGTATCTGGCTGACTCTGGTGTCCACCGGTTTACGCCCGGGCGCGGTTTGCGCAGCCGCTTCGTCCGCGCGTTGCGCCAAGTATGAAAAATATGTGGCATCGAAACGATGTTCGCCACCACATCGTATTTCCTTCGAGAACAGTCACTTCTGAGGTTTGCGCATGATGTTGAGTGCACACCGCCGGCTCGTGGCGGCTACGGTGCTGACGATGTTCGTCGCGGCGCTGGCGGAAGCAGGCAGCCAGGCGCAGCCTTTCGCCTGGTGGAAGTCCGAGGAGTTCCGCAGCGAGCTGGATCTCACGCCGGAACAGGCCACGAGAATCGACGAGATTTTTCGATCGACCTTTCCCGAGCTCAGGCAGGAGATCGACGACCTCGATCGTCAGGAGGCTCGTCTGTCCCGGCTGATTGAGAGCGACGTCGACGAGGCCGTGATCGTCCGCCACATCGATCGTGTCGAGACGTCGCGCGCCAACCTGAACAAGACGCGGTCGCTGATGCTCGTGCGCATGCGTCAGGTACTCACGCCCGAGCAGCGCGCGCGCATGCGCGAGCTCGAGGAAGCGGCCCGCCCGCGCGACGGGCGTCGGTCAGGCGATCACTCGGCACCAACTCCTCGTCCGGATTTCTAATCCCTGGTACCCGGCTCGGAAGGACTCGACATGAGACGGTTAGGCTTCTTCGGATGTCTTGGCGTTGCTTTATCGACGGCGTGTGTGTTCGGCGCCGTGTCGATGCAGGCGCAGATGACCGACGAGCGGCTGCGTGCATTGCTGCAGGAGGCCGATGCAGCCGTACTTGCTCAGCCTCCGGCCGCTCAGACCGAGGACGCAGGTGAAGTGACGGTCCCGATGTCGCTGGACGAGGCGGTCACCCTGGCCCTCGAGCGGAATCTCGATATCGCCGTGCAGCGCCTGAATCCTCAGTTGCAGGACATCGCGATTGCCGGCGCGCGGGCCTTCTACAATCCCATCCTGACGTCAACGCTCAGCCAGGCCGAGAACAACAACGCGCCAACCAGTCAGCTCCAGGTCTCACAGGGTGGCGGCGGTGTGCGCAACGAGACGTTCACGTACAACGGCGGACTGTTGCAGAACATGCCCTGGGGCGGGCAGTTCCAGGCGACGCTCAACAACAGCCGGCAGGTCACGACCAGCAACAACGCGTTCTACAACCCGTCGTTCCAGTCGGTCTGGACCGCTCTTTACGAGCAGCCGCTGCTCCGCGACTTCCGCGTCGACAACCAGCGCCGCCAGCTGCAGATTTCGCGCACCAATCGTGAGATCTCCGACGTGCAGCTTCGTGCGTCGATCACCAACACGGTGTCGAACGTCCGCAACGCGTATTGGGACTATGTGTTCGCCACGCAGGCGGTCGAAGTGGCCCAGCAGTCGCTCGATCTGGCGACCAAGCTCGTCGAGGACAACCAGACACGCGTCGAAGTCGGGACGATGGCGCCGATTGACGTCGTGCAGGCGCAGGCGGAACAGGCGACCAGGCGTCAGGCGCTCGTGACCGCCGAGTCGAACCGGCAGACGGCGGAACTGGCCCTCAAGCGGCTGATCGTGGCTGGAACGTCCGACCCCAACTGGCGTGCCCGACTCGATCCCGTCGATCGCCCCGAGTCGGAGTTCGAACCGGTCGATGTCGAGGCGGCCATCGCCCGCGCGCTCGAAAGCCGCACGGATCTCGAGATCGCCCGGAAGAACCTCTCGAACAATGCGCTGACGTTGAGCTATCTGCGCAACCAGACGCTTCCCGCACTCGACCTCCAGGTCAACTACGGCGTCCAGGGCGTCGGGGGACCGTATCAGGTTCGTTCGAACACGGGCGTGCTGGGCAGCGACGTCACCGAGATCATTCCCGGCGGCCTTGCGGATGCGCTGAACTCGGTTTTTCACAACAACCATCCCCGCTGGACGGTGGGACTCAATCTTTCCTACCCGATTGGCACCAGCACGCAGGACGCATCACTCGCCCGCGCTCGTGTGCAGTTGAGCCAGGTGGAGGCCCAGCTCCGACAGATCGAATTGCAGATCGCCACTGAAGTCACGAACGCCTCGATTCAGCTGCGGAACGCGGCCGAGGCCGTGCAGGCGGCGGCGGCGGCGCAGGAGCTCTCCATCCGGCGGCTCGAGGCGGAACAGAGCAAGTTTGAAGTGGGAATGTCGACGAACTACTTCGTCGTTCAGGCGCAGCGCGACCTGAACGACGCGCGCAACAGCGAGCTTCGCGCGCTTCTCAACTATCGCAAGGCGCTCGTCGAGTTCGAGCGGCTCCAGCAGACCGCGCTGCAGAGTCAAAACATCACGATCCTGCAGTAGCGCGGGTATCGGAAGGACGAGGGACCGGTTCTCATCATGAAGCGTTCGACCACAGTTGTTGCCTTGATTGCCACGCTCGCCATCGGGGGCGGCGCGTACTACTTCTTCTCGGACGCGAGTTCGACCGACGCCGCGGGTCCGCCCGCAGCGGGGGCGCGCGGGGGATTCGCGGGCGGATTCGGCGCCGGACGCGGCGGTGCGGGCCAGCCGATGACGGTGGAGATCGCCACGGTCACCCGTGCCGACCTTTCACAGCAGATTACGGTCGTCGGCAACCTGATCGGCGCGGCGACGGTGACCACCGTCCCGAAGATTAGCGGCCGTCTCGAGACGGTGGCGGTCCGCATGGGCGATCAGGTCCGCCGCGGCCAGCGTCTCGCGAAGATCGAAGATCGCGAACTGCTCGAGCAGGTCAAGCAGGCGGAGGCGTCCTTCGCCGTGTCGGCGGCGACGATCCGTCAGCGCGAGGCGGATCTTCGCTTCGCGCAGACGAACCTGGATCGTTCGCAGAATCTCTTCGAGCGCCAGCTCATTCCGAAGCAGACGATGGACGACGCGGAGGCCCGATACCAGGCGGCGGCGGCGCAGCTCGATCTGGCGCGCGCCCAGTACCAACAGACGCAGGCCAGGCTCGACGAGCTGAAAATCAACCTCGACAACACCGTCATCGTGTCGCCGGTCGACGGGTTCGTCGGCAGCCGGACGCTCGATCCTGGCGCGTGGGTGACGCCGAACTCGGAGTTCCTCTCGATGGTCGACATTCGCGTGGTCCGCATCGTGTCGAACGTCGTTGAACGCGACCTGCGTCGCATCGCCAGCGGCCAGCCCGCGACTGTGGAGGTCGACGCCTATCCAGGGGAGACATTCAACGGTCGCGTCGCCCACATTGCTCCCGTGCTGGATCCAACGACGCGAACGGCGCAGGTCGAGATCGAGATCGACAACCCCGAGTACCGGCTGAAGCCTGGGATGTACGCGCGTGTCAGCTTCACGGTCGATGTGCGCCCGAATGTGCTCGTCATTCCGACCTCTGCGCTCGTGGAGGCCGTCGGCAGCCGCGGAGTGTTTCTCGCGGACGAGAGCAACAAGGCGGTGTTCCAGCCGATCACCGTGGGTCTGGTCGAGGAGAAGCTGACCGAGGTCTCGAGCGGATTGCAGGAAGGCCAGCCGATCATCACCACCGGCGCCGCAGCGCTCCGGAACGGCGATGTCGTGGCTATCGCGGGGCAGGCGCCCCCCGGACCTGCCGGAGAGCGGGTTGACGTCGACGGCGAAGACGGAGGGCGAGGCCGGGCGCGCACCGTCCCCGCAACACCACCTGGCTCCTCCCGCGGGAACGTCGGCAGCTAGCTGTTCACGATAGTGGCTATGGTCGTAACCGTCTGGAGTCGAAGATGAGCATTCCGCGTTTCGCCATCGAGCGGCCGGTGATGATGACGATGATCAGCTCGATCATCGTCCTGCTGGGCGTCATTTCGCTCTCTCGCCTGCCCGTCGACCTGCTCCCGGACATCAGCCCGCCGACGATCAGCGTCCGCGTGAACTACACCGGCGTAGGACCGCTCGAGATGGAATCGCTCGTGACGCGCCCCCTCGAGCAGCAGTTGAGCGCTGTCTCGGGGCTCGAGCAGATGAATTCCGAGTCGAGAGAGGGCGTCTCGCAGATCCGGCTCAATTTCACCTGGGGGACCGATCTCAACGAGGCGATGGACGACATCCGGACCCGAATCGATCGGGTTCGCGGCCGCCTCCCTGAGGATGCCGAACCGCCGGTCATTCAGAAGTTCGACCTGAACCAGGCGCCGATCATGGGTCTGGCCGTCGAGAGCGTCGACGGCAGCCATAGCCGCGTCGCGCTCCGCGAGCTTGCCGAGAACGTGCTCGCGCAGCGCCTCGAGCGTGTGTCAGGCGTCGCCGCCGTGACCGCCAGTGGCGGCCTCCGACGCCAGATTCATGTCGAGGTCTCGCGCGAGAAGATCACCGCGCTCGATCTCCCGGTCGATCGCGTCGTCGACGTGCTTCGGACGGAAAACCAGAACGTGCCGATCGGCGAGGTCTACCAGGGCGATCGCGCCTATCTCCTGCGCAGCCAGGGACAGTTCGAGAACCTCGAGCAGATCAACAACCTGATTGTCATGACGCGCAACGGCGTGCCCGTGTACTTGCGCGACATCGCCGTCGTGAAGGATGCCACCGAGGACAACCGTTCCATCCTGCGCATCAACGGTCAGCCGGGCGTGCGCATGCAGGTCACCAAGCAGTCGGGCACGAATACGGTTGCGGTCGCTCGAGGGATTCGTGCCGAGCTGGAGCGCATCAACCGCGAGGTCCCGGGGATCCGGATGACCCTGCTCGACGACAGCGCGTTGTTCATCGAGCGGTCGATTCTGGCGGTCCAGGAGCATGTGATCGTCGGTTCGGTGTTCGTCGTTCTGATCATCTTCCTGTTCCTTCGCAACATCCGCTCGACGCTCATCGTCTGCACCTCGATTCCCATCTCCGTCGTCGGCACGTTCGCCCTGCTCTACTTCTCGGGCCTGACGCTCAACACGATGACCTTCGGCGGGCTTGCGCTGGGCGTCGGCATGGTCGTCGACGCCGCGATCGTCGTGCTGGAGAACTCGTTCCGGCACATGGAGGAACACGGCAAGGACCGGATGACGGCGGCCATCGAGGGCAGCGAGGAAGTCTGGTCGGCGATCCTGGCTTCCATCCTGACTCACATCGCGGTGTTCGTTCCGCTGCTCTTCCTCTCGGGGATGTCGAGCATCATGTTCCGACAGCTCTCCGTGGTCGTCGTCTTCTCGCTGACGATGTCGCTGTTCGTCGCCGTGACGCTGGTGCCGGTGCTGTGCTCGAGGCTCCTGGTGCTGCCGCCACCCCCTGACAAGCGGCAGGGTCTTGGCGGACGACTGTTCACGTGGAGCGAGAAGGCGCTGAACGCGTTGGACGAGAACTATCGCCGGCTGCTCCATCTGTCGCTGCAGCACCGGTTGACCGTGGTCGGGATCGGCGTGGCGTCGGTTGTCGCGGCCGCGCTCATCTTCCCCACCCTTCCGACCGAGCTCACGACGCAGGCCGACGAGGGACAGGTGCAGGTCAATGTCGAGCTGCCCCTGGGAACGCGCATCGAGGTGACCGAGCCCGTGCTGCTGCAGGTCGAGTCGATGATCGGCGAGCTCGTGCCGGAGGCGACCGACGTCATCCTCAGTGCGGGAGGCGGCGGCGGGTTTGGCGGATTCGGCGGCGGCGCGGTCAACCGCGGCAACATTCAGCTGCTGCTCGTGCCCAAGGACGAGCGGAGCCGCTCGAGCGACCAGATCGCCATGGACCTCCGGCGGCAGCTGTCGGGCCTGCCCGGCGTGATCGTTCGGGCCAACGCGTCGGGTGGCAACCGCTTCAACCGGTTCCTCTCCGGCGGCGGCAACGGCGCGCGCCTGTCGCTCGAGATCCGCGGCGAAGACCTCGAGATTTCGGAGCAGGTGGCCCAGGCGGCGAAGGAACTGCTCGACACGGTGCCTGGCATCGCGGACGCGCAGCTGGGCCGAGACGAGGCGCGTCCGGAGCTCGCGGTGCGCATCGACCGGGACAAGGCCGCGCTCTTCGGCCTGACCGCTACGAGCGTCGCGAACACGATTCGCACGAACGTGGCGGGAACCCAGGCCGCGTTCTTCCGCGAGAGCGGCTACGAGTATCCGATCGTGGTCAGGCTGCCCGAGCAGGAGCGCCAGGGCGTGACCGACGTGGAAGACGTGCTCGTGAGCACGCCGCAGGGTCAGGTGCTGCCGGTGAAGAACCTCCTGTCGATCGAGGGCTCCCTGGGCCCGACCGAGATCGAACGCAAGAATCAGCAGCGCATCATGTACGTCAACGCGGAGCCTGAGACGACGTTGAGCGACGCGGTCGATGCGGTGAATGTACGCCTCCCGGAACTGGTCGAGCGGATGCCGCAGGACTTCAGCGTGGGTTTCGGCGCTGAAGTCGAGCAGCAGGCGCAGGCCTTCAATCAGCTGCGGATGGTGCTGATTCTCGCCCTCGTCCTGGTCTACGCGGTGATGGCGTCGCAGTACGAGTCGCTGCGCGATCCGCTGATCATCATGTTCTCGGTGCCCACGGCGGCGATTGGCGTCGCGCTCGCACTGAAGATCACCGGCACGTCGTTCAACATGCAGGCCTACATCGGCATCATCATGCTGGCCGGCATCGTCGTCAGCAACGGCATCCTGCTCGTCGACTATACGAACGTCCTGAGACGGCGCGACGGCATGCCGCTCCGGGCGGCTGTCGAGCTCGCGGGACGCACGCGCCTTCGTCCGATTCTGATGACGTCGCTCGCGACGGCCCTCGGTCTGGTGCCGATGTCGCTGGCGCTCGGCGAAGGGTCCGAACTCCAGGCGCCGCTCGCGCGGGTCGTCATCGGAGGGCTGCTGACGTCGCTCGCCATCACGCTCGTTCTGGTGCCGACGGTCTACACGATCTTCGAGGAGGGCTGGAAGGGGCTTCGTCGATCGTCTGACGCGGCCGAGGCGTAAGCCTCCAGACGGCCGATGAAGAAGGCCATTGTCACAGGCGTGCTACTGGCCGCTCTCGGTGCGGGGGGATACGCGTACTACAGACAGAGAAACACGCAGCCGGCGCCGAGCGTCATGACGTCGGCTGTCGTTCGCGGAGACATCGCCGATACGGTCGGCGCCACCGGCACGCTGCAGGCGGTGACGACGGTCCAGGTCGGCTCGCAGGTGTCGGGGACCATCCAGACGCTGTACGCCGACTTCAACTCGCTGGTGCGCAAGGGACAGGTCCTGGCGCGCCTCGACCCTTCGCTCTTCCAGACGCAGATCGAGCAGGCGCGTGCGAATCTCATCCGCGCACAGGCGGACCTCGACCGGCTCAGGGTGGCGCTGGACGACGCCCGCACGAAGCTCACACGCGCGCAGGAGCTTTCCGAGCGCCAGCTGATCCCGCGGACAGAGCTGGAATCGTCGGAAGTCGCCGTTCGTTCCGCGGAGGCGCAGATCCGATCTGCGGAAGCGCAGGTCACCCAGGCGCAGGCCTCCCTCAATCAGAACCAGGTCAACCTGCAGCACACGGTGATCACGGCGCCAATCGACGGCCTCGTGATCTCGCGGAATGTGGATGCGGGACAGACGGTCGCGGCCAGCATGAACGCGCCCGTGCTCTTCATTCTGGCTGCCGATCTCTCGCTCATGCAGGTCGTGGCGAACCTCGACGAATCGGACGTCGGCCGCATCCGGCCAGGGCAGCGTGTGACGTTCACGGTCGATGCCTACCCTGCCGAGGATTTCGTGGGCACGGTGTCGCAGGTGCGGCTCCAGCCGCAGGTGATCCAGAACGTCGTGTCCTACTCCACCGTGATCGACGTACCGAATCCAGGCCTCAAGCTCAAGCCGGGAATGACAGCGACGGTCAGCGTCGAGATCGCGCGCAGGGACAACGTGCTTCGCGTGCCGAATGCGGCGCTTCGATTTCGCCCCACGAACGAGATCTTCGCTGCGCTGGGCCAGCAGGCACCGGAGATGCCGTTCGGGAACGCATCCGTGCGCACGCCCGACAAGACCGCATCGCCGGGCGACGACTATGGCGCGCCAGCTGGTTCGACCGCCCCCCCGCCCGGTGAGGGAGCAGTGTCGACACCGTCTCTCCAGAGACGAGTGTCTCCGGGGCAACGCCAGCGCGTTCGTGAAGCAGTCGGCGAACCGGCCCCACTCATCGAGGGTGCGTCTCGAGCCACCACAATCGACGCGCTCTTCGGTCCGCTTCCCGCCGTGGAGACCGCAGGCCGCGTCTGGGTCTACGAGAACGGCGCGTTCCGGCCGGTGCCCGTGCGGCTTGGAATCACCGACGGACAAGCGACGGAACTGCTCGCGGGCGACCTGCCGGAGGGTACTGAAGTTGTCACCGTCGTCAACACGGGAGCGGCTGGGACGAGGCCCACACCGACTGGTCCGGGCGGGTTGATCTTCATGGGCGGCCGCGGCGGGTCCCGCGGCGCGCCTCAGGGACGCTAGCGCCTTCGAATTCCAGGGCTCAGTCATGTCTCCGCTGATGACGCTGCGAATCGCGTTCAGGGCCCTCGGCCGCAACAAGCTGCGGACCGGCCTGACGATGCTCGGGATGATCATCGGCGTGTCGGCCGTCATCACGCTCGTCGCCATGGGGAACGGGGCGCAGGCCGCGATCGAGGATCAGATCCGCGGCGCAGGCACGAATCTCATCACGGTGAACGCCGGCAACTTTTCCCAAGGTGGTGTTCGCGGAGGATCCGGCACCTCGAGCACCCTCACCGTGGACGACGCGACGGCCATCCGCGACGAAGTGGCAGGAGTGCAGTTCATGGCTCCCGGCGTGGCGACCAGTTCGCAGGTGATCGCCGGCAACCAGAACTGGTTCACGCGGGTGCAGGGCACCGACGTGGATCTCCCGCTCATCCGCGTATGGCAGGTGAAGTACGGCACGTTCTTCAGTCCGCAGGACGTCGCCGGGGCGGCCAAGGTTGCCGTGCTCGGCTCCGCGGTGTCCGAGATGCTCTTCGGTGTCGGCGCCGACCCTGTTGGCCAGGTGATCCGCATCCGGAATCAGCCCTTCAAAGTGATCGGAATGATGGAGGCCAAGGGGCAGACGGGCATGGGCCCCGACATGGACGACCAGGTGCTTGTCCCCTACACCACCATCATGAAGAAGCTGCTCGGGACGACGTCGCTCCGCGACGTGACGGTCTCGGCAGCGTCGGCTGGTGAAACGAGCCGCGTGGCCGACGACATCGCCGTTCTTCTCCGCACCCGCCACCAGATCGCGCCGGGCGAAGACGACGATTTCTTCGTGCGCACCGCGCAGGAGATCGCAGACATTCGTACCGCCGCGATGGGGACGATGACCACCCTGCTCGCGGGCATCGCCGGCGTCTCGCTCATCGTCGGCGGCATCGGCATCATGAACATCATGCTCGTGTCGGTCACCGAGCGCACCAGAGAGATCGGCCTGCGCATGGCCATTGGTGCCAAGGGCCGCGACGTGCTGATGCAGTTTCTCGTCGAGGCGGTGGTCCTGAGCCTCGTGGGCGGCGGTATCGGCGTCGCGATCGGTTTCGGCCTGGCGGAGGCAATGTCGCGGTGGACGTCGTGGCCCGCCGCCGTACCCCCGGATGCCGTGCTGATGGCATTCGGGTTCGCCGCTGCAACTGGCGTGTTCTTCGGCTTCTATCCGGCGCGGAAGGCCGCAGGTCTCGATCCGATCGACGCGCTGCGGTTCGAGTGATCCACGGCTGACAGCATGTCTCCAGTCATCACTGTCACCGACCTCATCAAGACCTACATCGTCGGCGAAGTCGAGGTGCGGGCGCTGCGCGGCGTGTCTCTCGATGTCCAGCGCGGCGAGTTCCTGGCGATTACCGGACCGTCGGGATCGGGCAAGTCCACCCTGATGCACATCCTCGGCTGCCTGGATCGTCCAACGGCCGGACGATACGTGCTCGACGGCGAGGATGTCTCGCGCATGTCCAGGGACCAGCTCGCCGAGATCCGCAACAAGCGGATCGGCTTCGTCTTTCAGGGCTTCAACCTGCTGTCGAGGACAACGGCCTTCGACAACGTCGAATTGCCGCTTCTCTACGGCGCCGGCGGCGGCTTGAAGTCACAGGAGCGGCGGAAGCGCGTGCTCGAGGCACTCGAGATCGTGGGGCTTGCCGATCGCGCCGGGCACTATCCGAACCAGCTGTCCGGAGGACAGCAGCAGCGCGTTGCCATCGCTCGCGCTCTCATCACCAGCCCGGCCATTCTCCTCGCCGACGAACCGACGGGGAATCTCGATTCACACACCTCGGTGGAAGTGATGGGAATCTTTCAACGGCTCAATCGG
>JBFWPD010000032.1:0-16345 GCA_050250175.1 Vicinamibacterales bacterium | reverse complement strand
CCTGAGAGAGATCCTGGTGGTCGCGATCAGGACGCCGACCCCCTGCGCAGCGGCGCCCAGCGCGCGAAACACCAGCGCGACGAGGAGTCCCACGGCGACGTCGAACGACACCATCCGCCCGACGAGGCCGACGATCCATTCGTTGACACCGAGATTGCCCGGCGTGATTTGAATCATGCGGACGGGACTGGTGATCGCGTACACGAGCCCGCCGGCTAGAAACCCGCGTGGCGCGCCAGACAACGACAGGTAGAGCAGTCCGAACGTGAGGAAGTTCAGCGTGTGTCTGCCGAGCGAGAGCGTGAGGAGCCGCGGCCACGACCCCATGTCAGCGTCGTAGCGCGTGTAGGTGGCAAGCCAGGGCCACCGGTCGAACCACTCGTGAGACGCAACGCGCGGCAGCCAGCGAAAGGCGAAGACCGACGCGGCGGCGAGCGCGAGGACGGCGGCGGTCAATCCGAGCACGGCGGCTGGCGGGGGGCCCGCGAGGATCCAGAGCAGAGCCACGGCGGACGTCGTCAGCATGCCGATGGTGACGAGGGCGGTGACGTTGCTCAGCACGGTGGCCGACGCGAAATCCTGGTAGGTGAGTCCCTGGCGTTTCAGATACGCCATCCGCACTGCGAGCCCGCCCGCGACCGGCAGCACATAGCCGGCAAAGAAGCCACCCGTCCGCACGAGGAAGAGCTCCCAGTAGTTCAGCTGCGGAAGATGCGCCCTGAGCGGCACGAAGATCACGCTGTTGAACAGCATCTGCGCGGCGACCTGGAAAACGAGCGTCGTGAGCAGGACCGGAACGGACAGGCGCTGAAGGGACGAAAGGTCGTCGCCGCTGACGACGTGCGCGACGACTCCGGCGAGCAGGGCGACGCCAACCGCTCCAATCAGCCAGCGGCGGGCAGGATGGCGAACCTTCTGGTCAGCGATGGGGATCTCCTGCGCATTCTTCGCCGCAGGCTCCTGATGTGTCAACGGGTCCTTCACTTTGAAGTGCTTTCAATGTATCGTCTTGTGGCCATTACGCACCAGTTGCAGACCGACCTTCTCGCGCGCGCTCGCAGCGGGCGTTGCGCTGTCGCCCGGCTCAATGGATCCAGTTCGCAGCACATCCTCGCCCATGGATGACGTTCGTGCTGACGAGCCCACGGCTCGGTCGACGAACCTTTCGCTCTGGATCTTCTGGCTCCTCGGCATCGGCCTCCTTCCGCTCATGCTCGCGGCCTCGCTCGATTTCGGGGCCACCTGGGACGAGCAGGCGCGCCATCAGAACGGCATCCGCGTCTTCGAATATCTCGTTGGGCTGCGGGATCGGGATGCGGCCGAGGGACGCGGTGTCATCTATCCGGCGCTGTTCGACGTCATCTGCGTGGCGGCGGAGAAGGTGTTCCCGCAAACCGACCGCTACGTGCTGCGTCATCTGGTGACGGCGACGTTCGGATGGATTGGCATCCTCTTCTGCGGGCGGCTCGCGGGGCGTCTTTTCGGACGATGGGCGGGCATCCTCACGCTCGTCATGATGGCGATGTCGCCGCGCTATCTCGCCGACTCGATGAACAATCCGAAGGACCTGCCCTTCGCGGCCATGAGCGTCGTCGCGCTCTACTACTTCTCGACGATTTCTCCGCGCTGGCCATACATCTCGTTCAGCACCGGCCTGAAGATCGCGCTTGCGCTGGCCGTCGGCCTGAGCACGCGGCCCGTGGCGCTGCTGTATCTGGTGGGCTACCTCCCGATGGTCCTTGTTGCGCTGACGCTGCTCGGACGTACCAGGGCCGAGGGCTCGCTCCTCGTGATCGACCGTCACGTCGAATGGAACAAGCTCTTCGACACTGTCCTGCGCGTCGCCATCGTCGCCATAGCGGTGTTGTTGATTGGCACTCTCACATGGCCCTGGGCCAAGGAAGCGCCGCTCACGCGTCCCTTCGCGGCTTTGGGTGAAGCTGCCGAGTACGGCTGGAACGGGGCCGTCCTCTTCAACAACGACGACTGGCCGGCGAGGGACCTGCCTGCGTACTACCTGCCGATGTGGTTTCTGATCGGCACGCCGCCCGTCGTGCTCGCCGGCATGGCGCTGTCGCTCGTCGCACGCGGCGACAGGAATTCGATTCTCTTCCGCCTGGGACTGTGGGGAGCGGCGCTGACGCCGATTGCCCTCATCATCGCGAGGAACTCGACGGTCTACGACGCCGCTCGTCACGTCCTGTTCGTGTATCCGCCAATGGTCGCCGTCGCCGCAGCGGGCTGGATCGCCATACTGAGATCAGACACGCGCTGGATTCGCCATGGCGCGCTCGCGCTCCTGACGGTCGGACTTCTGAATATCCTGATCTTCAACGTCCGCGCCTACCCCAATCAGGCGGCGTACTTCAACGAAGTCACCGGTGGACCGAGCGGCGCGTTCGGCAAGTTCGATCAGGACTACTGGGGCAACTGCATGCTGCAGGCGGTGAAGTGGAGTGCCGAGACGGCCGAGCGGGCGCGCATGCCTCTTACCGTCTGGGGCAATCCCAACCACCTCGTCTGGGCCGATGCCGCTCGCTTCCCGCAGCTGGCCGTGGCGGAGCGCCAGCGCGACTTCCATCACCTCGCGCTGCGGCTCAATCGCGGGCGTGCGGAAGGAGTCAGGGAGCTGGCCGCCAGACCCGACGCACTGCATCGGATCACCACGCCTGACGGCGCCGTTCTGTGCGTCGTTCTTCCCGGGCCGAATTTTGAAGAACTGCATCGCCGGCTGATGACGGTAGAGGGCCGGTCGTCGTAGTGTCGAACGACATCATGGCCGATCGACCAGCCGCCGCGACGATGGCGCCCGCACCAAGGTTCTCGGTGGTGCTCCCTGTCCTCAACGAGGCAGAGAGTCTCGACGAGCTGATGCGCGCAATCGACACGGCCCTGTCCCCGATGCCTGGCGGCTATGAAGTCGTTTTCGTGGACGATGGATCCACTGACGGTACGTTCAACAGGCTGAAAGCGCTCGCAGCCGAACGCCCCGAGGTGCATGTCTTCTCGTTTCGCAGGAATCTCGGCAAGTCGCCGGCGTTGACGTGCGGATTCCAGCAGGCGAGAGGGGAGTTCATCCTGACGCTCGACGCCGACCTGCAGGACGATCCCGGCAACGTCCGCCAGATGTACGACCATCTGGTTGGCGAGAACATGGACGTCGTCAGCGGATGGCGGAAGAACCGGAAGGACAGGCCCCTGAAGGTCCTGGTCTCGAAGATCTTCAATCTACTGGCGATCCGCACGTTCTTCGGATTCTCCTTTCAGGACATGAACAGCGGCCTGAAGCTCTATCGCGCGGAGATCGCGAAAGAGCTCACGCTGTACGGCGGCATGCACCGGTTCATTCCGCTGATCCTTGCCGAGATGGGCTACAAGGTTGCCGAGGTGCCCGTCACGCATCACCAGCGCAAGTACGGGAAGTCGAAGTACTCGCCCGTGAAGTTCCTGACCGCGAGTCCGGATCTGCTGACCATCTTCTTCCTCGTGAAGTACATGGGCCGGCCGCTGCATTTCTTCGGCAGGATCGGATCCACGCTCTTTGGAATCGGGTTCCTGATCCTCTCGTACCTGACGTATCTCTGGACGCAGGGTGTGGGTATCGGATCTCGACCGCTGCTCAGCTTCGGGGTTCTCCTGATCCTCATAGGCGGACAGGTCGTCCTCACGGGACTCCTCGCCGACCTGATCATGAAGGTCAGCTACGACGCGCGCCGCGAGTTTCCGCTCAAGTACTCGTCGCAACGTCAGATCGTGCGAGGCGATCCCGTCTGAACAGGCGGCTGCGCTCGCGGGTAGTCGCACGAGACGTCCATGCCTCAGGCTGACGATGCCCTTGCCGCGCCGCTGCAGTTTCTGAAGGGCGTCGGCCCCCGTCGCGCGGCCGATCTCTCCAATGCGGGGCTTCATACCGTCGAAGACCTGCTGTACCGCTTTCCAATCCGCTACGAAGACCGGAGCCGGCTGCAGACCATCACCCGTCTCAAACCCGGTCAGCCGGCAACAGTGGCCGGACGTGTCCTGAGCTCGGGGCTCCGCTCCACACGGCGCCCCGGCTTCAAGATCTTCGAGGCGCTCATCGGTGACGAGAGCGGAGCCCTGCGTGCCGTCTGGCTGAATCAGCCGTTTCTGCGCGACGTCTTCGCGGCGGGGCAGCAGGTGATCCTGTTCGGAGCGGTCGAGATGCGGGGGAGCGGCGGGCTGCAGCTCACCAACCCGCAATACGAGTTCCTGGACGATGAGGAAGGCGAGCCCGTGCACACGGGGCGCATCGTTCCGATCTACGAGCGCGCCGGCAGCGTGACGGCGAAGATGCAGCGCCGGCTCGTGCACGATCTCCTGCAGCAGATCCCGGCCGACCTGCCGGACCGCCTGCCAGACGATGTGCGGCTCCGGCGGAAGCTGCCGACCCGGTACGCGGCACTTCTGGCGTCCCACTTCCCGCCAACCGGCACGGACCTCGACGAGCTCAACCGGTTTGCGACGCTGGCGCAGCAGCGGCTGATCTTCGAGGAAGCCTTTCTGTTTCAGCTGGGCGTCCTCGCCAGGCGCCGGATGTCTGCTGCCGAAGAGAAGCCGGTCGTCGTCCGTGTGGACGATCGCATCAGGGAGTCGGCGCGGGCGGTGCTCCCGTTCACGTTGACTCGCGGACAGAAGGACGCGCTGCGCGAGATCGTGACCGACATGCAGCGCCCTCAGCCGATGAACCGGCTGCTCGAAGGCGACGTCGGTGCTGGCAAAACGATCGTCGCCCTGCTGGCCGGGCTGGTCGCGATGGAGAATGGTCTGCAGGTCGCCGTGATGGCGCCTACCGAGATCCTGGCCGAACAGCACTTCGCTGGTCTCTCGAAGCTGCTGGCTGGATCCCGCTTCCGGGTGGCCCTGCTCAAGGGCGGCGCCGGACAGACCGCGCGCCGGCGAGCCGCGCTCGCCGAGATCGCCACGGGGCAGGCGAATCTCGTCGTCGGGACCCACGCGCTCCTGCAGCAACAGGTGCAGTTTCATCAGCTCGGGCTCGTCGTCATCGACGAGCAGCATCGCTTCGGCGTCATGCAGCGTGCGTCGCTCAGGGAGAAGGGGCTGCATCCGGACGTCCTCGTGATGACGGCCACGCCGATTCCCCGCACGCTGGCATTGACGCTCTACGGCGATCTCGACGTGTCGGTGATTCGGGATCGGCCGCCGGGCCGACTGCCCATTCGCACGACAGCGAGACCCGATTCGAGGCGCGACGAGGTCTACGCGTTTCTCCGCGCCGAGCTCGAGGCAGGACGACAGGCGTACGTGATCTATCCGCTCGTCGAGCAGTCCGCGAAGATCGACCTGCAGGCAGCCACGGAGATGGCCGACCACCTCGCGGCGGATGTCTTCCCCGAGTTCAGGGTGGGTCTGCTTCACGGACGCATGAAGGCCGCGGACAAGGCGCGGGTGATGACGTCGTTCGCGAGCGGCAGTCTGCCTCTGCTCGTTGCCACTACGGTCGTCGAAGTCGGCGTAGACGTGCCCAACGCAACCGTGATGATCATCGAGCACGCCGAGCGTTTCGGACTCTCGCAGCTGCATCAGATGCGTGGACGGGTAGGGCGGAGCACGCACCAGTCGTACTGCGTGCTCGTCTATCAGGCGCCGCTTTCGGACGACGCGCGCGCGCGGCTCAAAGCGATGACGGAGACGACAGACGGGTTCCAGCTTGCCGAGGAAGACCTGCGGCTGCGCGGACCCGGCGACTTCTTCGGCACGCGGCAGGCGGGTCTCCCGACTTTCCGGAACATCGACCTGATGCGCGATCGGCCCGTTCTCGAGGACGCGCAGCGGGAAGCCGCGCAGTGGATCGAATCGGCCGGGCCGTCGCCTCAGGCCCTCGGCACGCTCCTGCACGACTGGGAGGCGCGGTTCAAGTTGATCGAGGTGGGATAGGTGATCAGGGCATCGTCGTCCTTGCGCCTGGAGCACCCGAAGAACTCAGGACCTGACCCAGAGGACCCAAAGGACCTATAGGACCTCAGGGATCGTATTGTTTGACACCGATGCGCGTCATCGCCGGAAAACTGAAGGGCCGACGCCTGAAGGCACCGACGTGGGAGGGACTCCGCCCCACGTCCGACAAGCTGCGCGAGACGCTGTTCAACGTCCTGGCCTCGCGCGTCGAAGGCGCTCGCGTGCTCGACGGCTACGCGGGCACCGGCGCGATTGGCATCGAGGCGCTCAGCCGGGGCGCCGCGCATGTCACCTTCATCGAGCAGGATCGGCGCGCCGCGCAGCTGATCGAGGAGAACCTCGCGCACTGCGGCCTCTCGGAGGGCTATGCTATTATCCGCGCGCCTGTGCAGCGCGGTCTTCGGTCGCTCTCCGGCGATGCAGCGTTCGTGCCCTTCGATCTCGTCCTACTCGATCCACCATACGACGAGCCGGCAGAGCGGGCGATGCAGGCTATCGAGACTGTCGTCTCATCAGGATCGGTCGTCGTGCTCGAGCATGCACGACGCTCACCGGTGCCCGCTCGCGCCGGCGTCTGTGCACTGCGGCGCGATCTGTCATCCGGCGACAGCGCGCTCGCGTTCTACGAAGTCGCCTGAGTTCGGCAGGCCGGCCTATGTCCACTCTCGCCATCTATCCCGGCTCGTTCGATCCACTGACCAACGGCCACGTGGACATCATCGAGAGAGGCGTCCGTCTCTTCGATCGGATCGTGGTCGCGATCCTGATCAACGCAGACAAGGCGCCGCTGTTCAGCGTGGACGAGCGCGTGGAGATCGCCCGCGCTGTCTTTGAGCGACTGCCGAACGTCGAGGTTGATACGTTCGACGGCTTGCTCGTCGACTACGTCCAGCGGCGCAACGCACAGGTCATCGTGCGTGGGCTGCGGGCCATCTCGGACTTCGAGTACGAGTTCCAGATGGCGCTGATGAACCGGCGGCTGAATCACGCGATCGAGACCGTGTTCATGATGCCCGCCGAGCAGTACACGTACATCAGCTCCCGGGTGATCAAGGAAGTGTTCTCCCTCGGCGGCCAGGTGCACGGGCTCGTCCCCGACACGGTGGAGGATCGCCTGCGCCGCAAGCTGAGTGAGCGCCGCAACCGGTAACAGTCCGCCATGTCCCAGCGCTCCACGACAAGCCCTCGCCTGGCCGACCGCACGAAGCGCATCGCCAGCTCGCCGACGATGAAGGTCACGGCCACCGTCGACCGTCTTCGGCGACAGGGTGTCGAGGTCATCGACTTCGGCGCAGGCGAACCGGATTTCGGTACGCCCCCGGACATCGGCGCCGCAGCGCACCAGGCCATTCATCAGGAGTTCACGAAGTACACGCCGGTCTCAGGCACCGCGGATCTGCGGCGGGCAATCTGTGAGCGGTACCGGCTCGACTACGGCGTCGAGTATCAGGAATCCGAGGTCATCGCGACGGCGGGAGGCAAGCAGGCGCTCTTCAACACGGCGTTCGCGCTGTTTGGCCCGGGCGACGAAGTCATCACGCACGCACCCTGCTGGCCGACGCTCGTCGAACAGGTCAAGCTAGCGGAGGCAGTCCCTGTCGTCGTCCGCACAACGGAGGCCGACGGCTTCGCAATCACTGCCGGCAAGCTGCTCGAGGCCGTCACGCCCAGAACGCGCGGCATCATCGTCAACTCCCCGTGCAACCCGACCGGGGCGTTGATCAGCGAAGACGGACTGACGGCGCTCGCGAAGGAAGCAGCGCGGCGCGAGATCTGGATCGTGCTGGATCTCTGCTACGAGAAGCTGATCTACGAGAGCAGCCCGCATAACCTGCCAGCGGTGATCGCGAATCACTGTCGCGACCTGGGCGTCATCTGCGGATCAGCCTCGAAGGCATACGCGATGACCGGATGGCGCGGCGGCTGGGCGCTTGCTCCCGCGACGGTGGTCGCGGCACAAGCCGCTATTCAGAGCCACGCGACCTCGAACGTCTCGTCGATTACGCAGAAGGCTGTGATTGCGGCCCTGACGGGGTCTCAAGCGCCAGTCGACGAGATGCGCGAGCAGTACCGTGGTCGGCGCGATCGACTGTGCGACTGGCTCTCCGTCGAACCCCGACTCCGCTTCACCGCGCCGGCCGGCGCCTTCTACCTGTTCGTCGACGTCACCAAAGCTCTGCTGCCGAGCGAGACGACGGGGGGATTCGCCGAGGCCCTCCTCGATGAGCGTCGCGTGGCCGTGACACCGGGTGAGGCGTTCGACGCACCCGGCTTCGTTCGCCTGTCGTTTGCGACGTCCATGGCGAACCTCGAAGAGGGAAGCCGGCGTCTCGTGGACTTCGTGAGAAGCCGTCAGACGTCATAGATGCAAACTGCCGCGGCCGGTTGACACCTTGGGAGTCGGCTCCTATACTCAGCCCGAATTCACCTCATAGACGCGTGCCCGTCGGGCACCCCAACCGTCGTCCTCCGAACAAAGGTTTCATGCCCAGTCAACAGAAGCGCCATGCGCAGGCGCGACCCCCGAACGGTTCTCCCGAGAATGAAGCCGCCGGCGTAGAGCCGCAGGCGGAAGCCCCGCAAGGCCAGGGGCGCCGGCCCGAAGGCCTGAACATCACCGAGCTCAAGGACATGAGCATCCAGAAGCTCACGCAGATCGCCAAGGACATGGCGGTCGCGGGAGCCACTGGCATGCGCAAGCAGGAGCTGATCTTTCAGATCCTGAAGGCTCAGACCGAGCAGAGTGGGTTCATCTTCTCCGAGGGTGTGCTCGAGGTCCTGCCCGACGGATTCGGCTTTCTGCGCGCGCCCGACTACAACTACCTGCCCGGGCCCGACGACATCTACGTCTCGCCGTCGCAGATCCGCAAGTTCGATCTCCAGACGGGCGACACGGTGTCAGGCCAGATCAGGGCGCCGAAGGAAGGCGAGCGGTATTTCGCGCTCATCAAGGTCGAAGCGGTCAATTTCGAGGCGCCGGATCGAGCGCGCGACAAGCTGTTTTTCGAGAACCTCACGCCTCTCTATCCCCAGGAGCGGCTGAAGCTCGAGACGGCAACCGAAAACCTGGCCGGCCGCGTGATGGATCTGCTGACGCCGATCGGCAAGGGACAGCGCGGCCTGATCGTCGCCCCGCCGCGCACCGGCAAGACGATGCTGCTCCAGAACATCGCGCAGTCGGTGTCGGCGAATCATCCCGAGGTGTACCTGATCGTGCTGCTCATCGACGAGCGGCCCGAAGAAGTCACCGACATGCAGCGTTCCGTCGATGGGGAAGTGATCTCGTCGACCTTCGACGAGCCTGCCCAGCGGCATGTGCAGGTGGCCGAGATGGTCATCGAGAAGGCGAAGCGGCTGGTCGAACACCGCAAGGACGTCCTCATCCTGCTCGATTCGATCACCCGGCTCGCCCGCGCCTACAACACGGTGATTCCGGCGTCGGGCAAGATCCTGTCAGGCGGTCTCGACAGCAACGCGCTGCAGAAGCCGAAGCGGTTCTTCGGCGCCGCGCGCAACATCGAAGAGGGGGGCTCGCTGACGATCATGGCCACTGCGCTCGTGGACACCGGCTCGAGGATGGACGACATCATCTTCGAGGAGTTCAAGGGCACGGGCAACATGGAGATTCATCTCGACCGGAAGCTGGTCGACAAGCGCGTCTTTCCGGCCATCGACATTCAGAAGAGCGGCACGAGGAAGGAAGAGCTCCTGCTGCCGCGCGAGGACCTCAACCGCATCTGGGTGCTGCGGAAGGTCCTCAATCCGCTGTCGCCGGTCGAATCGATGGAGCTCCTGCTCGATCGAATGGGGAAGACGAAGACGAACGCCGACTTCCTCGCGTCGATGCAGAAAATGAGCTAGCGTGCGATCAAGAAATCGGGAATTAGGAATTGGGAATTAGGAATGAGATGAACGAATGAGGAGGCAGGACGCCGGATGGAGCGAGGCGTACAGCTTGTCCAGAGCCTTGAATAGAGCATCCTCCGGCATTCCTGATTCCTAACTCTCAATTCCTAATTTCCATTGACTCTATTCCCTGCGATCCACACCGAATCGATCCGCCGGATGTTGGCGATGTTCGCCAGCGGATCGGCGTCGAGCACTACGAAGTCGGCCCAGCGTCCGGCCTGAATCGTCCCGAGATCCGCTTCGACCTCCATGCAGCGCGCGGCGTCTCGCGTGGCCGACAGGAGCGCCTGACGCGGCGTCAGGCCCGCGGCCACCATCCGCTCGAGCTCCATCAACTCGAAGAACCCCTGAAAACGTCCGACCGGGCCGGTATCAGTACCCATGGCGATCGGAATGCCCGCATCGGAGAGCTGCTTCACGTTGCGGCTCGCGACCTCGAGTCCAGCCTTGTAGCGCTGCGCGGCCGGACTGGCTTTCATCGCCGCCTGCCGGTCAGGCTGCTGCAGCGTGGTCATCCACTCTTTGTTGGCATGCGCGAGAAAAAATGGATCGGAGAAGAAGTCAGGAGTGGATTCGTACACGAAGGTCGAGACCTCGCGCATGAGCGTGGGGCAGTAGCACACGCCCGTCTTTCGCAGCGAGTCGATGAAGGCGGCATCGACATCGAGATCGCGCACGCTGTGCGCGACGAAGTCCGCTCCGGCGTCGAGCACCGCTTTCGCGTCGGACAGGTAGAACAGGTGCACGGCCACCTTCATGTTGCGCCGATGCGCTTCGTCGATGACGGCCCGGTAGATCTCCGGCGCCATCTTCTGGCTCGTGCCGAGGTTGTCGTCCACGCGAATCTTCACGAAGTCGACCTGCATCGCGGCGACTTCGGCGACTTTTGCACGGGCATCTTCGGGTGAGGTTGGCGCGAGGACAGGCCCCGCGACGAAGACGCGCGCCCGATCGAGGCCGGGCTGATTCTGGCTCGCGCGTGCCGCGAAGACAGGCGGCTGCTCGTCGCCAAGACTGAACACGGTGGTCACGCCGTAGGCGGCATAGACGCGAAGATCGCGCGCCGCATCGTTCACGTGTCCATGAGCGTTGATGAGGCCGGGGATGACGGTCTTGCCGGCGAGCGAGATCTGTTCGGCGCCAGCCGGCACCTGAACGCTCGCGGAAGGGCCTGCCGCGACGACACGGCCGTTCTGCACGACGATGGTCGCGTTCTCGACGATGGCACTGTCGGTGCCGTCGAAGAGGCGGGCTCCGGTAAACGCTTTCGTGGCGCCGCCCTGAGCGGCAGGGCCGGCGCCCGAGGCCAGTATCGCAACCGCGAACGCGCCGATGGCAATACGGAGTTTCGTCATGGCGCTCACTATACCAGCCGGGAGCTCACGCGCGTCCTGGGGCCGGCGCGCGTGTTTCCTGGAGACGGATTTTTTCGACCAGGTCATGGCCGATGACAGACTGGATCTTGGTCCAGAGGATTGGATTCTGCTGCCGCAGGTTCAGCAGCATCCGCCGGTCCCACCGCATCACTTCGACCTCACCGAGCGCGTCCACGTCGGCAATGGCCGCCTGTCCCGTCAGCAGACTCATCTCGGCGACGAAGTAGCCGGCGGGCAGTTCAGTGACTGCCGTCTTGTCACGAGCAACCCGCACGGTTCCCCTCAGCAGGAAATAGAGCCAATCCGGCTGCTCGCCCACCCGCGCAAGCGACGCGTCACGAACGGTTTCCCGGCGGCCCTGTCCCCACCAGCGCATGAACTCGGCGGGCGTCAGCGCCGAGAAGTGTCTCTCGTACATCGGCTTCAAGCCGTCGGGCAGAGCGACCGCCCGCCGTTCGAGGATGATCCGGCTGGCCATGTAGGCGTTCACGCACGCGAGCACGACATTCCAGCCCGCAATGGCCGGAACCCCATTCCTCCACGCGTAGAAGCTCACGGTGGCCTGAGCGACGAACAGAAACGTGCGGAGGTGAAGCACGTCCCGCGTGATGAAGCCGCACAACTGCAGGATGTAGGCAAAATCGACCAGATAGTTGATCACAGTGCCAGAGATTCTAGCGAGAAGAGACGAAGGGGGCGCGCCGTACGGTACGCTGACAGCCGATGCCGCCACGCTACGCCTACTGGACGATCCTGATCGACGCCACACCCACCGCCTTCCGGGCGCGGGATCGGGAGGAGCTGCTGCCGACGCTCCATCAGCTGCGGAGGACCAATCCGAACGTCGAGCTGAAATGGTTCGCGAACGGCCGGCTCTGGGACACGCCGGAGCAGGCACAGTGGGCCCGGCGGAACATGTCCAAGGCGAAGCCGGAGGGACGCGGACGCGAGTGGCGGCCCGGTGGAACCCACAAGGATCCACGCGCCAGGTTTGCGAAGAAGCGCGACGCCCGGTCCAAGGGTCCACGGGAGGCGCAGCGGCAAAAGGCGGATGGCGATCGCCCGCAGAACCAGGGCCCCGGTCCAAAACCTGGCGCACCGTTCCGTGAAGGTCAGCGTCCGAAGCAGGCAAAGCAGTTTCGGGGAGCGCCGAGGCCCAAGGCAGCTGGCGGTCAGTTCAGGGACGGCCGGCCGCCAGGGTCCCGCGGAGGCCGGCGGAGCCCCTCGCATCATGGACCGCGCAAGCCCCGCAGCTAGAGCGAGTAACTCATGGAAACAGCGAATGCCGTAATCTCGGCGCTCGAACGGGCTCCGAGTGTTGTGGTGCCTCTTGTTCGAGAAGTGCCCGCCGTCTTGCTCAAGCGCCGCCCGGCGCCGGCCAAGTGGTCGGCTCATGAACATGCGTGCCATCTGGCTGTCGTTCACCGACTATTCTTTGGCCGGCTCGAGCAATTCCTTGCGTCACCCGCGCCAGTCATCACTCCTTATGATCCCGGGCAGAGCGATCCGGACGACCTGCTGCTGAACATGGATCTGAATGATTCATTGCGGAAGTACGTTGACGATCGTCTCCGGCTTGTCGCGCGACTCCGTGAATTGCCGGCAAGTGATTGGACTCGGACAGCGCAGCACGATGAGTACAGTCATTACTCTGTCCTCATCATGTTTCGTCATCTCGCATTGCACGACTTCTTCCACGCGTATCGCATCGAGGAATTGCTCTTGAAGAGAGAGTGGGCTCAGGACTGGCTGGCAACCGGAGCGCATCACGGCTAGACAGCCAGAACACGCGGTCTAACAGCGCATGCACCTGACGGCGCTCGAGGGATGTGACGCCTCGGGTAATGCGCAGGCCTTAGGCTGCAACCGATAGCTCAGTGGGCACAGTATGAAGCACGCTAAGGCCCGTGCCATGGGCCTTCTCCTCGGCGGACTGATCTCGGCGGTAGGAACGCCCATCTACGTCGCGTATGCCGAGCCCGGTCTTGCGGGCTATCTGCTGCACCCCGCGATCTTTCTGGTGCAGATGTCGCCCTACTTGCTGTGCGCGGCGCTCTGGCTTCCCTGGCGAGTCCCAGGAGCCGCAACCACAGCCCTCGTCCTCTCGGCTCTGCTGCTCGTGGCCAGCCTGGTCGTCTATATACCCATGGTGTGGGCCCCGCAGCTTCAGGGCGGGGACATGATCGGGCTTGCCTTCGTCGCCATTTCTGTCGGAATGACCACGGGCCTTCTAGTCGCATCCGCGGTGGCGTGGCTCGTGCTTTGGCGGCGCCGGCACTCAAGGCGGGGCGATCCGGGGCAGGTTGCAGCCTGACAACCGCTTGCAGCCGACGGCGGCTATTGCCATCCTGAGCCGCTGCGGCTGAGCGGCACGGTGACTGCACTGACCCAAGTGCCCGATGACGGCGAACTGATGGTGCCGCGCTTCGTATCGAGCACCTCGGACCAGCCTTCTGCGTCGTGTCGGGAACGTTCACGTGACACAACTAACATGGCGTTGTAGCCGTCGGCCGCTGGTGTGCTCATGAGCGGGCGCGGCTGAACGCCGACGTTCGGCGGGCAATCCCTCCACCCGGCAAAATGCCCACGACCCTCGAGCGCGTGATCGGATGTCTGCAGGGCGTCGCGACTGGCGATGCCATCGGCAAGCAAACCGAGATGCTGTCCCACCAGGATGTGTCGCGCTGGTATCCGCAGGGAGTGCGCGGTTTTGAGGGTGCGATTGGTGCGGTCATTCCGCGCTATGTTGGGAACAAGAAGCGGGCGTGGCGGATCGGCGAGACCACCGACGACACCGAGCGAACGATTACGGTGGCGCGCGCAATCATTGCCGAGCAGGGCGTGTCGCACTTCGGTGTTGGCCGCGAGATGCTGGGCTGTACCAAGAGCGTGCACCCAGGTGTGCAGTCACTCTGGGAGTTTCATGAGGCTGCCGATCCGGGACGAACGACTTCAGTGCATGAGGGGTGCGGCGCCGCGATTCGCGTCTCTCCGGTGGGGATTCTTTACCCGTCGCATGCGTTGTGGGATTTGGTCAGAGGGGCGCGAGAAGCCTCGATCTCGACCCACGGCGGATCCCTGGCCATCGCCGCCGCTGCCGCCACGGCGGCTGCCGTGTCTGCGGCCGTGGACGGGGGGAACGCATCGCAGGTTGCGGCATCGGCTCGAGAGGCATCCGCTCTCGCGGAGCAAAAATGGCCGGGTACTTCACCGGTGTCGTTCACCACTGCGCTTCGAGCGGTTCACGACCACCTTGGAAGTGTGCCCGCGCTTACGCCCGAAGCCATTGCGGCATGCTGTTTCCCGAACAAGCCGCTCACGATCGTCCCGCTAGCCTTGGCTCTGGCGACCATCATGCGGTCGGCACAGGCGGCGATCCTTCTCGCCACGAACGTTGGTGGTGACAGCGACTCGGTTGCGTCGATTGCCGGCGGCATTCTCGGGGCAATGTACCCGGACACCATCAACCACTCCTGGACTCGAGCCGTGGAGTCCGTCAACGAACATGGCCTGGTGGCCCTGGCGCAGCAGCTGGCGGAGTTGCGCGCCAGCCGCCAGCCATCAGGCGAACCAGCCGCCTGACAACCGCTTGCAGCCGACGGCGGCCGTCGATCATGCGCCGCTAAGGGCCGAATGCAGAGCGTCGCCGCCGCGCGTGGCGCGGCTTGGCCAAGGCCGATTCGAGCGCTCCGAGATCACGGATACCGGTCGCGCCGCCTGACTGAGTGGCGCAACTTCTCGGCTTCTGGGGGGGCGAGCGCGAACTTCCTGCACTCACTCCAATGCTCGGGCACGCCGTCTAACAAGCGTTTGCAGCCGACGGGAGGCCGCGGCATGATGCCCCTCGCTGACGCCCACCGCTGAAACGCAGACGTTCGGTGGCAAGGGGAGACGAACTTGCTTGAGCAGATCGTTGTGATCGTTTCCTTCACCTCTCTTGTGATGCTTAGCCCAGGGCCAGACATGATCCTCGTGCTGCGCAATACATTTGTTGGTGGTCGGAGCGCGCCGGCTTGAAAACGTCGGGTGGCATTCTCCTAGGGAATCTGGTCCACATCGCTTACTGCATGCTCGGAATCGGGCTGATCATTTCGCGGAGCATCCTGGCTTTTTCCGTGCTCAAGTACGCAGCGGCTACGTATCTCATCTACCTTGGGATCATGAGCTTTCGATCGGGAGCCAAGCCACTCGACACGAACGATATTCAAGGGCAGCAGCTCGATCGAACGTGGTTTGTTCAGGGGTTCGTAAACAATCTCCTGAATCCAAAAGGCACGCTCTTTTATCTCGGCGTCTTTACAATGGTGATTACGCCAGAGACCTCGTCGAGCATCATGCTTCTACTCATCTTCACCATGATGCTGGTAAGCACGTCATTCTGGTTGCTCTTCGTTTATGCACTGGATCGGCCGATTATCCGAAACTTCATCGAGCGGTCTCAGCAGACCGTGAACCGGATCTTTGGAGCTCTGCTGCTCATTCTCGGCATCAGAGTGGCGTCGATGTCGAGATGATTCACTTCCTGTGGCGTCCGGCACTGACCGATTCCAAAGACGACGAGTTCGTACTGAAGTTCTGTCGAAGAGCATTTGCGCGATTCTCTTCACGAGCTCAAGGACGAAGCCAGTGTGGCATCGACCGCTTGCACGAATTCAAGCCCAAGACCCGGTCGCAGGTGGTCGTCCCAGATCGCCGCGTCTTCGAGTTCGGCAGATGTTTCAGGTTCGCGACGGAACTTCTGGATCACCGCTCGGCCAACCGCTGGACGTCGCGCGCGCGGACGTCCTCCCAGGGTTCACGGGCCGACTCCCCGCTCATGACCCGGCATGCCCGTCGTTCGATCTCACGGGCCCAGGCGGCCTCGACTTCCGTGGAATCCTCTGGTGGGCCCGCCTGCTCAAGGCCCGCCAGGAATTCCGCCGCAACATGCTCGTTCCTCGACGGACAGAGCCAAGACTTCGCGAAGAAGTCGTTGCGCCCGGCAGGCGCCGGCTCGGCCGAAGCCTGGCGTTCGCCGGGTATTTCAAAATTGCCGTAATGCCAGCAAATATTCGCCCCGCCTCACTCGACGACGTAGCGTCCCTCGCAGAGCTAATGACTGCGCTTGGCTACCCGAGTACGGC
>JBFWPD010000031.1:0-16368 GCA_050250175.1 Vicinamibacterales bacterium | reverse complement strand
AACGGGAAGATCGGAACCTCACCCCGGCGCCACGTGACGCCAATCGCGGCGATGAGCACGAGGAGAGCGAGACCGGTCAGCGGCTCGCCGAGAAGCGCCGCGGCGCCGCCGACGAATCCCCCTGCCACGATGCCGACGACGGTCAACGGATAGCGTGATTCGGACATACTGTCTCTCACCCGGCGAGCGCCTGCTCGGCGCGAGGCTGGAGCGCGATCATCGTGCCCTGCACCGCTCGTTCGACGGTGTACTGCGCCACGCGCGCCCGTGCGCGCTCGCGCATGACCGTGCGATCGGCGCTCGCATACCGCGTCATGCAGTGCGCCAGACGCTCGACGTCTCCAACGGTGTAAGTAAACCCGGTCGACCCTTCCTCAATCAGGTCGTCGGCGCAGCCAGCCTCGCGCGTAACGATTGCCGGCACGCCACACGCCATCGCCTCGTTGACGACGAGCCCCCAGGTTTCGCGCGCATCTGAAGCCAGTACCAGGGCGTCTGCGGCCGCGTAGCACACCGGAAGCTGGCTCTGGTTCCGAAACCCCGCAAAACTGACAGGCGCGCCCAGGGACGCCGCGAGGCGCTCGGTCTCTGCACGCAGGGGGCCGTCGCCAACCATCACGCCGCGAACTGGAGATGACGTCACTGTCGACGCCGCAAGAGCGCAGGCTCGAACGAAATCGGCGGGCCGTTTCTTCTCGATGAACTTGCCCACGAACATGAACACCACCTCAGACTCACGGGCGCCGAGCTGGCGTCTGAACTGAACGGCGCTTCCATTCTCACGAGCGGCTGCCGCCCGCCTTGCGAAGAACTCGTTGTCGACAAAGTGAGGCACGAAGAACAGCCGCTCGTCGGCGACGCCGTACGATTGCAGGTACTCGCGGTTGGCCCGGCCGACGTACAAATGCGCGTCGATGCGTCCAAGGAACCACCGATACGGCAGGTACTTCAGCGCCGACTTGACCGTCGAACGCGGCGTCCGAAGATGAGAGTCGCCGCGCACGAGCACTTTGATGCCCGCGCGGCGGCAGGCGCGAATCGCCTGCACGTAACTCTTCAAGTACCACCCGTTGACGATGCAGGCGTCGAATCCTCCCGTGGCGAGCACGCCGGCTATCTCAGGTGTGTCGCAGCCTGAAAAGCGGCTCACGCCAGGAGTCGACGAGACGTTTCGCAGCCACCGGTGGCGATAGCCCTCGAGCAGTGGAACATCCCACTCGAAGGGGACGCCAAAACCCGCGTCCGCATGGCCCTGAGCATCCTGCTCATGACAGAAGAACACCTCGAGATCGAGCACCTTCGCGAGCTCGCGGTACCACGGGGCCTGGTATTGGATCGGATGGCTGGCGACGGCCGCTACCCGGCACACGGCATCACCACCTCAGACGTCTGGGGCTCGAGTACTGCATCGAACAACCGGCACTGCAGGCGCGTGAGCCTTCTGGCCGAATAGGCGGACGCGACGGTCCAATCAGCCGCTGAGGCACTTCGCTGAACGTCTGGCAGCATCGTCGAAAGCTGACTCGCAAGCGACCGGGCAGGCTGCACGACGTCGTCCCGTCCGGCGAAGGTGACGATCGGCCCTGCGTTGAGACGTCGAAGAAGGTCGACCAGAGGACTCCGCTCGTGGAGAACCGCGACTATGGGTTTCCTCGAAAGGATGTACGGGTAAATCTTGGATGGACTGTACTGCGGGTCGTCCGACCCGATGAGGATCAGGAAGTCCGTCGATCGCATCGCGCTCAGCGAGTCGAGATAGCCAATGCGCGAAGGTGTTTCAGAAACCAGTCCGCCCACACTCTCGGCGGCGGCGATTGGCGTGATCGTCGGTTTCGAGCGATCGTCTCGAGCGTAGTCGGTACCGACGAATCGCAGTCTCACGCTCGAAAGGAGCGCTTCCGAGTGTTGTCCGTCCCGGAGAGCGCGAAACAGGATCCGGACGGCCGTGGCCATGTCCGCGCCGCCCCGTCCAATCGACAGGCCGACGCACTCATGGAGGCTGCGCGCACGGTCCGAATGCGCGGCGTGGCTGCCGGCGATCTCGAAGTCGCGCTCGGAGGCGCCAAACGGGATGGTGGCGCACATATCGCGAGCCAGCCAGGGATATCTGTTCTGGAGCGTCTCGAGATATGCCTCTGAGACGGCCACGACACCTGATACGTCTTTCATCGTCCACGGCTCGAGCGTGGCATGGAGACGTCTGGCGAGGCCGTGCTTGGGTGGCCGCTCCGACACCGGCTTGTCGTCGTAGTACGTGCTGAACCAGGGATCCTGGAAATCGATGACGTAGGGCACGCCGAGACGCTGCTTCCACAAGCGCCCGAGCGGAAGCGCGGCGAACATCGTCGTCGAGAAGTACACCAGGTCGATCTGCTGCTCGCGAATCAGTCTGGACCCGGCACGATAGAGATGCCAGAACGCGCGAATGCCCACGTTGCCGATGCCCAATGGCTTCGTCAACCGCAGAGGGATGGCGCGCGTCCGGACCACCGGCACGTCGTCAGGAATCGTTGCCGCCAACGCCGGTTCGATCGGCGCATCCTGGTACTCGCTCGCAACCGTCAGGACCCATGGCTGCCAGCCGTTCTCGACGAAGTACGGCAGGCTCATGCGGACACGCTGCATGTCCGGAGCGTTGACCGGCGGGAAGTGCGGAGAGACGATGAGCACTCGTCTCATGCCGCCGAACCTCGCGCCGCTCGAGACGTTTCCTGAAAGAGCGCATCAATCTGAGCGAGAAAGATCGCCTTCTCGCTGTCCCAGTTGTACCGCCGGGTCCCGTACTCCCAGCTGGCGGCGCGAGCGTCCTCGAGGGCATGCCGATCGCGAGCCCAGGCCTTGAGCAGGAGAGCCAGCGCACGCTCATCGCCCGCATCGCAGGCGACCGCGCACCGATCGATCGAAGGCAGCAGGCGCTGCTGGCCGCTGGTCCGCGTCAGTACAACCGCGTTACCCGCCAGCAGATAGGTGAAGACCTTGTTCGACAGCAGAATGTCGCTGTTCGGTGTCGTGCCAGGCTCGATCGCAAGGCCCACGTCGAAGGCCGCCGCAAGCCGCACCATCTCGTCCGCGTCCCCTGGATCGTGCGACACCAACCGGTCGCGCGACACTCCCGCATGCGTAGCGACGCGTGTCAGCTGCTCGCGGTAGCCTGCCTGCCAGACGCCGCGCAGATGCAACTCGACTTCACCGTCGTCCAGCAGGCCCATCGCGCGGACGGCATCCTCCAGTCCACGGCTTGGACCAATCGTCTGGGAGAACCAGTAGATCGTCAGCGGACCGTGTGCTCCCGTAGGACGACGTGCGGGCGGGCGGCTCGCCAATGGAAAGACATTGAGAATCACGACCGGCTGCGACCCGGACAGGGTTGCGTAGGCCTCGGCAATTCCCTGCGACGCGGCAGTCACATAGTCACAGCGCGGCAGGTAGTGACGTTCGGCTCGCTCGACTGCAGTCCGGCGTCGCGACTGCTCGTCTGGCGGGAACTCGCCGCTGTGAAAGTCCTCAGCGTCGAACCCGAGCAGCGCGCCGCATCGCCTGGACGCAGTCCACGCTGCGGGCAGCGCGCCAAGGTTGTGCGCGATGAACAGCTCGGCCGCGACACGGCTTGCTGCCTTCGTGAGCTCGGGGGTGACGCGGCTCACCGCCGACGACAGACACATCGACGACAGCCCGGGAAGGGCCATGCAGGCTCTCGCGGCCCGATGGCGAATGCGGCTCTTCCAGAAGAGACCAGGCGCGCTCTCGCGCCGCCAGTCGATCACCTCCGCCGGCCACTGGCGAGACGCAAGCAGCCGGCGATCGGCGGCATCGGCCCATGGCGCCCAGTGGGCGCCGATCAGGCGGACGTCGTACCCCGCTTCGCTCAGTGCGTCAGCTTCCTTCACGGCACGCGGATTCGTGGACGGCTGTCCCGTCGTGACGAGGCACACGCGTCGACGTGGTGCAGCCATCACGCGTGAGGACCCGCAATGGCGGGGGCGTCGGCGGGCCGATGGCCCGGCCGAAGCAATTCGCGATAGAGCGACTCGTAGGCGTTCACGAGGGCGTGCCCGCTGAATCGCTCGACCGCAACCCGGCGGCAGGCGCTGCGGTCAAGACTGCCGAGCCGTGCAACGGCCGAGACCATTTCGTCGAGGGTGTCGCATACGAAGCCGGTCACGCCGTCCTCGATGACCTCGGGCACGGAGCCGCGCCGCAGGCCTATCACCGGCGCACCGCACGCCAGGGCTTCGGCCATGACGATGCCAAACGGTTCGTCCCATTGAATCGGCATCAGGAGGGCCGCCGACGAAGACAACAGCTCGTTCTTGGCGCGATCGTCAACAGGACCGAGATAGACCACCCGGCTGCCATCCACTCGAGGCGCCACCTGCGTCCTGTAGTACTCGCGATGTTCCGGTTCGTCAGGCACGTTGCCTGCGATCACCAGACGCCGGCCGGAGCGTTGCGCCACCTCGATCGCGAGATGGGTGCCTTTGATCGATTCGATCCGTCCGAGAAAAGCCAGCGGCGCGTCCGCCGGCACGGTGTCCGCGCCGGTGTACGCGGTCACGTCCACCGCGTTGTGAATGACGAACCAGCGGCCGTTCTGCCTGACAGGCTCGATGAGGCTCGCGCTGCATCCGGTCCATGCGATGCGATCCCGTCCGAGCCAGTTGCCCAGCCGAACGCTTCGCGGAGTGACGGCGCGCTGGTACGACATCACCTTCAACGAAGTCGATGCCATGACGGGCATCAGGTACGCCAGCCGGCCGAAGCTCTGAACGACATCCGGCCGCTCGCGCCACACCGCGCGGCCGATCTGCCATGCATTCGCCATTGAATCAGGCCCGGAGGCACTTCGGCGGCCACGGTACGGAACGAGCCGGCACGCCGGCTGTGACTCCGGATGCGCGAAGAGCGTGACCTCGTGGCCACGCCGCGTCAAACCATCTGCGAGCAGGGCGATGATGCGCTCGATTCCGCCGTAGTGCCGCGGCGGAACGGGCAGCTCGGGATCGGCGGTCAGAAATACGCGCAGCGGATCGCTCACACCGCTCGCCATGCGCGCCGTCCAAGCGCCAGCTCTTTCAGTCTCGCCAGCCGCGAGTATCCCAGGGTATAGGCAAGTCGCTTGACGGCTTTCGCCCGCTTCCAGCCGAGCGCTGCGCGCAACACTCCGAAGAGCGCCCCGCCCCCCATTTCGACCGACGAACCGCCCAGCTCCCGCACGCGCGTCTCCGCTCGCCCGGCGGTCTCCGCATCTTCGAGAAACGCGTCGTACGCGAGGCGCTGGAGCACGTCTGCCGATGCCGATCGCGCTCCCGTGTCATCACAACGCGCCAGGAGCGTCCGAGTGCCCTGATCCAGCGACTGAAAGGCCGACCGCCAGGCTCCCGGCGATCGGGAACTGGCCAGACTCGCCGGATTCCCCGACCGGTAGTACAGCCGTGCGCCCGGGCAGAACCTCACCCCGGCGCTCGACAGCAGCAGACGCGTCGAGTACTCGAAGTCGTCGAGCAGCGTGAGGCGTTCATCCCATGGACCAGCGCGTTCGGCGATAGACCTGGGGATCAACCACAACCCCGGCTGCATCATTCCGCCACCACCGGTCCATGCCGTCTTCAGCCACTCGACCGGATCCATGTCGGCCCAGACGGTCTCGGGCACGAAACAGGCTGCGCCTGGATCGCGATCGAATCTCGCCCACTCCGCCGAAGCCACACGATCGGGCGAGTCCTGAAGCCGTTCGATCTGGAGCGCCACCTTGTCCGGCGACAGCAAGTCGTCGGCGTCAAGAAACTGAATGAAGGATCCACTGGCTTCCCGATAGGCACGGTTCCGGTTCGCGGCCGCGGACTGAGGCGCGCGCTCGGAGACAAGCAGCCGCACACCATCCCTGGCCCGTGCCGCGACTATCGATCTGGTCGCATCGGTCGAGCCTCCGTCAGCGACGATCACTTCAAGAGGACGCCAGGATTGGGCGAGAGCCGAGTCGATCGTCTGATCAATCCATGGTGCGGCATTGAATGCCGGGATGAGCACGGAGACGAGCGGAGGGCTGCCCATCACGCTCGCAACGACGGCTTCAGGACCCGGATGAACGCCTCCCGGGCAGCCACGACGCCGACCGGGCTCACGCGCGCGCCCAAGCGCACCGCCCAGTGCTCGTCGGCGGGATCCGCGTACCCGATCGACGTTGCGAGCTGAAGGGCCGCCTTGACGTATTCCCAGTCCGAATGCGCGCCAAGAACGCCTGCCAGACGCCAGAGACGCCCGCCGATCTCGCGAGCGTAGCGGTTGCCGGTCGCCGCTGCCGTTTCCTTCAAGACCTCGACCTGCGCCCGCGCACACTCGAGCGGATGGCTCGCAGACATCGAGACCGGCCGGCGGTAGACAATCACGCCGATCAGATCGTCCGCTCTGAACCTGAGCCCCGCACATGCCAGGCGGAGGTGCATGGCCTGGTCCTCGTTGTATTTTTTTGCAGGGCTGGTATCGAAGCCTCCCGCCCGGAGGAACGACTCGCGCCTGTAGATTCCGCAGTTGGTGATCGTGTTGAGGATCGCGTAGCGGACAGGGTCGGCCTGCAGGGCACCGTCGTCCCAGGTCCGTGACTGCATCCACCGTCCGGAGTCGTTGTCTCGTTCTTCAGTACCGAAGAGAACGACGTCCAGATCGTCCTTGACCATCCACGTTCGCGCGTGCGCCACGAACTCGGGGTGCAGCGCTTCGTCGGCGTCGTGGAAATGAATCCAGTCGCAGCCGGTCCGACCGGCCAGCACGTTCTTTCCGTGCGACGGCCCCATCGAGGTGTGTCCGCGCACGACCGTCAGTCCACGCTGCGCGCCGATCTCCGCCGTCCTGTCGGTGCTGGCATCGTCGTACAGCAGCACCTGGTCGAATGGGATGGTCTGTGCGTCGGCTGAATCGAGCAGCCTGTTCAGAACGGCTTCCTCGTTCTTCGCTGGAATCCCGAGTGCGAGACGCGCGCTCATTGACGGGCGCGTCTCCTCGAGACCTTGGGAGCGACCCGCCGGCTGACGCGGGCGCCCAGGTACTGCGACAGCTCGCGAATGCCGAAGTGATCGAGGAACGCGGTATTCACCCGTCCCAAATCGTTTCCGTCGAAGAACTCCCGAAGCCAGGGAGCCGGCGGCTGACGCGGAGGGCGCCGGAGGCTCAGATCGCGGTACGAGTCGAGGCGCTGCCGAGCCACCAGGTCAGGATCCAGTTTCTGCTGAATGACGCTCCTGGCCCGATCTCCGACCGACCTGGCCACTGACGGATCGAGCACAGCGGCCGTCTGAATGCACTGTGCGAGGTCCTTCGCGTTTCCCGAGGCGAAGGTGAAACCCGTCTCGCCTGCCCCAATCAGTCCGCTCGCGCCGGCAGCGTCGGAGCAGATCACCAGCCGGGCCAGCGCCATGGCCTCGGCGGCAGTGAAGTTGAAGACATCCCAGAGCGAGGGCACGACGACAAACCGCGCGCGGCGCAAGAGCAGGTCGGTTTCGCTCCTCGACTTCTGCCCGACCGGATGCACTGACACCTTCCAGACATCGGGAAACTGGCGGCCAAGCCACCCGTCGAGCGATCCCCCGTCGTCGGCCGTGTCGGTGTCCCGCCCGACCCAGAGGAACCGCGGCCGCTCCTTCTCCGGAATGAGTCGCATCGCGCGGCAGAGCAACTCGGGACCTTTCCACGGTTGTATCCGGCCCACAACGACGGCGTCCTCGCCGGCGTAGGTCCCTTCGCTCTCGAGAGCCGGCGGACACTCGACCGGAGGTGGAAGAACGGAGACGGTCGTGCCAAGGCGATCGCGCCATTCGTTCGCATTCGGAGACGAATAGGTCTGAACCGCGTCGGCTCGCCCGATGAGGAGAACTTCCGTCAAACGTGCGAGGGCGTGGTCCAGCGTGAGATGGGGACGCCTTGGTTCGTGTTGCGCAATCTGGCCAATGCTCCCGTGACACTGCACGACCACCGGGGCAGCGCCGGACGCCAGCACGAACGGCACGAACTGAAGCGCAAAGTCGGTGACTTCGACGATGTCGAACGGCCCGAGCGAGGATGCGGCGTCGTGCGCGGCACGCGCAGCGGCCAGCGACCTGCGAAACAGCGGGGCCGCCGACAGATGGGCCATATCCCGGGAGCGCTGCTCGATTTCACTGTTCGGGACGAATCGAACCTTGACGCCGGCGTCCTCGTACGACTCGAAGCCTCCCGTGAACGGGCTCGCGACGACCACGCTCACATCGCATCCGGCCCGTGCAAGCGCCGGCGCCAGCGTGCCGTAGTACCGGGCGATACCGCCGCCATGGTGTGGCGGATACTCGGGCGTGGCTATCAGTACGCGCACGTGTCAGGCCGCATCAGGGAGCAGCAGGAGCTGGCTAATACGGCGGCGCTTCGGCAGGTAGCCAACCAGTTCCTCGAGCAGTTCCCGGTAAAGCAGACGAAGCACTAGCAGATACGTCGAGAAAAAGAGCGCCCCCGCAATCGCCAACGCAATGACGACGTTCGACGACGAGGGAATCAACGTCCAGCCAAGGACGACGGCCCCGGCGATGGCCCCGGCAAAGACGGGGGGCACAAGCGCTGCTGCCACGCCGCGAAAGCTGACGGCCGCATCTTCATGCAGCCAGTAGAGGATGAGCCCCAGCGAGACCGCATGCAGCAGCGCAAGCCCCGCCAGGTATGCGTGGACACCCTGCGGAAGACAGACAAGGAGAATGACGACGGTCCCAATCAATCGCCAGGCATCGGCCCGCAGGCACCGATCCTGGCGGTCATGCGCCAGCAGCAGCAGGTATGCCGGCTGGATGACTGCGACCATCGTCCCGGCGCCCATCGCCCACGGCAGCAGCGGCACCACCATGGACCATCGGCCGCCGTAGAGAAGCGTCACCACCTCTGTGGCCATCAGTCCGGCGAATACGGCGATGGGCACGACGGTCCATGCCACCGCGCGGAGCAGGAGCGCGCTGGCCCGGCGGTAGGCCTCGGAACGGTGTGCAATCCTGGTCAGCACGGGATACACCGACGTCGAGACCAGTGTGGCGGTTCGCTGGCACGCCAGCTGCGACAGACCGAGCGCTCTGTTGAAGATGCCGAATCCGGCAAAGCCCAGCACGCCCGACAGCCACGTGCTCTCGAGCAGCTGCGCGCTGCTGACGAAGCCGCCGGCAAAGATCCGCGATGCGCCAAAGCGCCATGCCGGCAGATACGCCGCGCGGTCCCATTCCCAGGTAGGACGCCAGCCCGCAGTGATCAGCAGGTCGTAGATGAAGGGAGCAGGCGCCACGAGGAGCGGGAGCAGCAGCGCATACACGCCCGCGCCGGTGAAGGCCAGGGAAACAGAGACCGCCGCGGAAAGCGCGATCCCCGTCGCAAGCAGGAGCCGCAGGCGGCGCCAGTCGAGTTGGCGCTCGAGCATCTTGACTCGTACTTCGCACGGGAGGTCGAGCAGGAAGAGCAACGACATCACGTGCAGCAGCGGCGCGATCGGAGCGTACGCGGGCATGAACCGAAGCACGACGGCCAGGATGTTCGCTGCGACAAACACGGCGGACTGGATGATCAGTCCGACCGTGAAGTGCCGCTGGAAATCTGCCGCGTCGTCGTCCCGTACTTGAAGGGCATGGGCGACGAAGGGACGGAACGAGAAGAGCGTGAGAAATCCGAGGATCGTGCTCATGAAGCCAAACTGCCCGTAGGCCTCGGCGGGCAGCATTCGGACCAGCACGAGCATCAGCACGAACTGGAGCGCGTCGCGAAAGACATGGAACCCCGTGGTCCACAGGATCGCGAGGCGGGCGCGGCTGGCGAGCTCCGACACGGCTCAGATGAGGGCGGCTGCGAGAGGCTCTAAATGACACGCGCCGGGCGTCTCGGCCCGGCGCGCGCAACACCGACGGGAGATTAACCGCGGGCAGCGGTCGTCGAGTGGTATTTCGTATATTCCTTGCGGTAGTACGGCGCGTAGTAGAACGAGTGCCGCTTGACGTTGACGCGATTGAGCACCGCGCCCACGAACTTCGCTCTGGCGGACGAGAGTTGATCGATTGCCGCCACGGCGCTCTGCCGCGTCGTCATCTCCGCGCCCACGACGAACAGGACGCCACCCACCCGATTGGAAAGAACGGCGGCGTCGGTCACCGCCATGACGGGAGGCGCGTCGAAGACGATCCAGTCGAACCGTTGCTTCAGCTGCTGGTAGAGCGCGTCGAACTTCTTCGACCCCAGCAGTTCCGCCGGATTCGGCGGAATATGGCCCGCGGTCAGCACCCAGAGATTCGGAACGCCCGTCAACCTCGCGGCAACGTCGAGAGATGTCTCGCCGACGAGCACGTTCGAGAGGCCCGGCTCCTGCGACCGATCGAGCGCCTCGTGCAATCGGGGCCGGCGCATGTCGGCATCGATGACCAGCGTCCTCTGCCCCGCCTGAGCCAGCGACACCGCCAGGTTGCTCGAGATGACGGTCTTGCCTTCTCCGGGGCCGGTGCTCGTAACAAGTACTGAGCGAGCGCCCTCGTCGGCAGACGAGAAGAGCACGGCTGTCCGGATTCCCCGTATCGATTCGGCAAACGTCGATGGCGCCGCGCCGTCCAGCAGCCATGCCTCCGGGTTGCCTTCCGTCTTGGGGGCAACGGGGACCAGGCCGAGGAACGGCAGACCGAGCTGCGTGCGAATCTCCTCGGGAGACTTGATGCGGCTGTCCATGAACTCGAACCCGAACGCCAGGCCGAGAGCGAGCACAAGGCCGCCGAGCGCCGCCATTGTGATGTCGCGCTGGACGCGCGGCAGCACGGGTGCGCGCGGCACTTCGGCGGTGTCGACGACCTGGACGTTGCTGTCGCGGAACTCGCCGGACACCCCCGTCTCGTTCGCTCGCTCGAGCAGGTTCTCGTACAGCTGCCGGTTGCCGGCGGCCTCGCGCTCGAGCGCCGCGTATTCGATCGACTTCCGATCGAGACCGAGGACCTCGCCCTGCTGGGAGTTGAGTGCCTGCACCAGCGAGTTCTCTCGCGCCCGTGCAGCGAGATACTCGTTCCGGACCGATTCGGCCACCCGGTCGATCTCGGTCTGCAGCCTTGCCTCAGCCGCCTGCAACCGCGTCAACAGGTCACGCACGTCAGGGAAGTTGTCGCCAAGCCCCCGGGCTGCCATCTGCGCACGTTCGCTGCGCATGGCGTTGACTTCCGCCTTCAGACCCTGGACGACTTCGTTGGTCATCACCGCGGGGAAGGCGTCCAGCGGCTGCCCGGCCTGCTGCATCTCCTGCAGCCGATTGAACATCGCTTCCTGGTTGATTCGCTCAATCCGGGCTCTCGTGACCTGAGCGTTCAGCTCGGTCAGGCGCTGGACGACGATGTTCTGGCGCTCGTCGACCGAGACAGCGTCTTCGGTCTCCTTGAAGCGCTGCAGCGCCGCCTCGCTCGCCTGCACCTTCACCCGCTGCTCCTCGAGTTGTCCGCGAAGCCAGTCGCTGGCTTCCTGGGACGCAAGAAAGCGGAACTCAATCGACTGCTGCGCGTACTGCTTGGCCAGTTCGTTGACCGCGCGCGCCGCATATTCAGGATCGGCTGAGCGGTAGCGGAGATCGACAAGCCGCGACGAACGGACGGGAACCACCGACACGCCACCCAGGAAGGCGTTTGCCTTGCCGGTATCGGGATCGTCGAGCGCCGGCGCGGCGGGGGCCGGCCTCGGGGACTCGCGTTCCGGCATCAGCGAGGCGACGGCGCTGCGAGCGGCACTTATCACGCCTGAGATGCTGAACGTGAAGCCAGGAGCGGGCGGCAGATCGGGCTCGACGCCTGCGGCTTCGAGCGCCTGCACCGTACGCTGGGCCAGGCTGCGGCTCTGAAGAATCCGGTACTGCGTCGGATAGAAGTCGTCGTCATAACCCATGCTGCGGTCTTCGAGCGCCGAGTTGAGCGACGTGACGCGGCGGCTGTCACGCTCGATGAGAAGCTGCGTCCGCGCTTCGTAGACGGGTACCGTGCGGATGCTGTTCAGGGTGCCCGAGAGAAACACGAGGAGGAACGCCGGCAGGGCGATCCACCTGCGCTTGTAGAGCACACGGAGGTACTCCGTAGGGTGCCAGACCTGATCCGAGAAATGGCGTGCTGGGGAGGGCGAGTTGCTGCTCATGAGGGATTCCGTCCGGACTACCAGGGGCTGGCGCGCACGATAATCGTGTCGCCCGGCCTGACGACCGTCTCGAGAGTGACGTCTTCGACTTCTTCCTTGTTCCTGAGGATGCGGAGGCCCCGATTCGTGCCCCGTTCGTTCAGCCCGCCGGCCAGCGCGAGGACCTGCAGAACCGTCGCGCCCGTCTCAATCCGTACGGCGCCGGGGCTGCGCACCTGCCCGCTGACGTAGACCGACTGGGCGCGCTGCACGATGACGAGATCGCCGTCGTGCAGCGTGACGTTGTGCTCGGCGACGTTCCCGCTCTGCAGTTCGCGCAGGTTGACGGTGATGACATTGCTGGCGTCGTGCTCGGCGCCCGTCGCGCCATCGGTGAGACCTCCCTGGCGCACGACAAGGGCCTCGTCGCCGGCTTCCGGCGTCGGACTTCCCGCCCGGACTATCGCGTCGAGAAGCGTGAGCTCCCCGGCGAACATGATCTGGCCGCCCGATCGCACGGCACCGGTCACAGTCACGCGCTTGTTCGGCGTCTGCTCGAGATCGACGGTGATCTGCGGGGTGACGGTGAAGAAGCCGCCTTCAGTCAGCCGGCGCCCCAGTTCGGCTTCGACCTCGCGTGTGGTCAACCCGGCCACCTGGACAGGCCCGAGCAGCGGGTAGTTCATCGAGCCATCCACCTCGACAGGAAACTTCCCCGTCAACCGCTCGACGCCGAATACCGCCACAGCGACCTGATCTCGCGGAGAAATCGTCAGCGCCGCCTGTTGAGCGAACACCGCCGTCGCCATCAGCGTCAGCCCGATGACTGCCGCAAACCGTGTGGATGTCTTTCTAGTTCGTGCCATAGGTGATGGATCCCCCTAACCGATAACCTTCGTAGTCCCTGCCGTCGACCGGCGACCGGCGGCTCACGTGATCGACGTCAAGACCGACCCGAAGGTCGGCGCCGAGACGCCGGGCTACGCCCGCCCCCAGTGTCGTTGCATAGTCGCGCCGGCCGTCCCCGGGCGACTCCGCCGAGACGCCGCTCAATGCCTTGTAGGTGAGTTGAGAGCGCGCCACGCGGCCCACGACGAACCAGTTGAAGCCAATCACCTGCGTGACCGTGAGTCCCCCCGTTGTCACGACCAGGTACGGCTCGTCCTGATCGATCGAGTAGTCGACGTCACGACTGACGGAAATGCTGAAACGCGTCATCTCGCGGGCGATGTAGCTGACGTCCGTCGACGCGACGAGGCCGGTGAAGTCCGGCACATCCGGAGCCAGCGCTTCAAAGCGACGCATCCCGACCTCGACCCGCCCGGACACGAGTGCGGACGGTTCCATCGCCAGCCCGGGAAGAATCAGGAGGCTGTTGCTGTCCCGGAGGCCGTCCCTCTCGAACCGGTCCTGCTCGAGGGCCGATTGCACGGTCAGCGTCGTGAGCGGTGTCAGTGCGAAGCGCGCCGCGATCGCTGCGCGTCGCGACTCCCTGTTCAGCGCATCGGCGATCAGCTCGCTCCCGAATTCGGCATCGCTGAAGTCCACGAACGAATGCGACGCGACAGCGTCGAGCGTCAGCCGCGCGCCCAGCCGCGCTTGTGTACCGACGCCCAGCTCCTGCTGCTTCTGGCGTACCCGCGCATCGATCTCGAGGTTCGGCCTCCGGCGTGTCGTGATGTACGAGCCGATGGCGTACGGGTTGAGTCGATTGAAGAGGAGGTCGAAGCGTCCTTCCTCGGACAATCCAAGCGATCGCTGATCAGCGGACCTGCGGAAGTACGTCCAGTCGAGCGTCGTTCTCACGCTCAACTGTGCGGCCCCGACTCTGAACCAGGAATCGACCCCTGGAGAAACCGTCGCCGTGAAATCGCGTTCCGGCTCACCCTCGGAATTGAAGACGTTGGAATCGACACCGATGTTCGTGAGCGCCACTCTGGGAGAGAGACCAAGAGGTCCCCAGCGGACGCGGGCTTCTTCGATGCTCGGTCCGCCGCCTGCCTGCGCGTACGCCGCAACGGGCGCTGCAACGGCAATGGCAAAAGACGCCGCCAGGGCGAAGAATCGGCGAGCCACGCTTTGAGTTTGTGAGGGACGCGAACGCGGGGGACGTTCGTCGAACGGAGACGACCGCGCGGGCCGGCAGGACCGGCCCGCGTCGAACTAACAGCTGCTAATTGCCGGTGCCCGATTCGCTGGCGTCCAGAACGCCGATGGCGGTCACGAGGCCAGCCACGCCAGCCGCAAGATACAGCGCTGCGGGGGGGCCGCCGCAATCGATGTTGACGTCGAGATTGAAGTCCGCGTTCGCGACGTCGAACGGACCCTCCTCGCACACCAGCTCGTTGTCATCGTCGTTGTCAATGAGCCTGACGAAGTACGGCGCGGGTCCCAGCCCAGCGAACGAGAAATTGCCCTCGCCGTCGAGCACCTGGGTCGCCAGGATTTGCTGCGTGTCTCGATGAACGAGCTGCACGGTGTAATTCGCGTACGGGCTGTCGGCCTCGTCAGTAGCCTGCCCCACGATGGTGCCCTGCCCCTGCTGCTGCGCGACGAGCATCGGGCCTGCGCCGATGGCCATCACGAACGCGAGGGAAGCTGCCATCACTTGCCGGAACGCCATGCTGATACCTCTGCCTTTCTCAGAACCGGGGTCGCACGCGGGACATCCTGGCGCGGGGGGTACGCCCGGATGGGACTCGAAGCGACACGCGGAACATGCTCATCATTGGACTAACGATTATGCTGAGTCAAGGCACGAAGCTGTAATCGTATCGAAACCACTCTGGTGTATCTAAACCGATACACTCACCGGCCGCCCCTGGTCGAGGGTATGGGCCTGGCCACCTGAAGCTCGCGGACTTTCCGATACAGATTGGTCCTCTGGATGCCGAGCGCCCGGGCCGCGTCGCTGACACGCCCCTGGTGACGGGCCAGAACCGCGGCGATGCATTCGCGCTCGAACCGCGCCTTGGCTTCTCTCAACGACAGCCCCAGATCCACGCGGACCGCGGCGCCTTCGAGGTTCGCATGCTCCAGGACGTCGTCCAGCTCGATGACTGGTCGATCCGTGCCGCGGACGAGCAGAGCCGCCAGAGACTTCAGCTCGGTGACGTTGCCGCGCCACGGAAGCGCGGCCAGCAGCTTGAGCGCTGATCGGCTGATGCTCTTGCGCGAGCCCTTCTCCCCTGCGCCCGCCTGGGCGATCAGCCGGACGGCCAGAACCGGGATGTCCTCCCGCCGGCGCCGCAGCGGCGGGATGTCGATCCTGGCCTGCGCGATCCGGTCATACAGCTCGGACCGGAGACGTCCATCCGCAATGGCTTCATCCACGTCGAGGCCGGCACAGACGACGACGTGCAGATCGAGGTCGATGAGCGTACCGGGCTGATCGGCCAGTTCCGCTTCGCGGTCGCGCAGGATGCGGGCGAGCCTGGCCTGCACCCGGACAGGCGCCTCGGGAACGTTCAGCAGGCACAGCGTGCCGCCTCGCGCCTGATGGATTGCTCCGGCGCGAGCCACTCGCTCGAAGGCGGCCTTGCCGTTCTTCCCGTCATGCCCGTTGGCCGAGACCACACCGAACAGCCGCTCCTCGAGATCCGCAGAGCCGCCAGCGGCGCAGTCCTCGACGACGAAGGGCGAAGGCGACGCCGCTTTCGCCGGCGGCGTCCCGGCCAGCTTGACCCTGCGTGCATGGAGCACCCGGGCCAGATGACCGCGACCTGACCCCGGCTCTCCCGCCACGAGCACGCCGCGCGCGCGTGACGCAGGCTCGAGACGCTCGACCAGCGTCTTCATCACTGCCGACTGGGCGACGATCTGGTCCTCGCCGGGTTCCGAGGCGCCCGCCCCACTCACGTCGCTGGCGCGGCGGTCGCGCGCGTCTGCAATCACCATGAGCAGATCGCGGTCCTCGAAGGGCCACGTCAGCAGGTCGCCGGCACCGGCCTGGACCGCCTCTGCCGTCAAGACCGGATTGGCAGCATCTGCCAGGGCGATCACCGACGCGCCCGGACAGCGGGCGGCGATCGCGCGGATGGTCGCGAGGGCAACGCGACCGTCGGTGAGATCGACCAGGGCCAGCGCCCCAGGCTGCGCATTCAGGAGCTTCACCGCGTAATTGGGTTCAGTGGCCGACGAGACGTGCACGCCGGAGTGGCCGATTCGTTCGTGACCGGTCTGCCGGGAGATCCGGCCGCTGAACACGTACACGACGCTCGGGCGCTCCTGGCCGTGACCCGCCGTTCGAGG
>JBFWPD010000030.1:0-16379 GCA_050250175.1 Vicinamibacterales bacterium | reverse complement strand
AAAAGCGTCGCGCATCAAGTCGCATACGCTCGCACGAGTTCAGCAGTCCTACACTTCTAACTCGGCCATTTCTATGCCGGATCAGTCGCAATGTGAATCAGTCATCGCCGGTGCGTCAGGATCGAGACGCTGCGCCGCGGCCAGCGACTCGTGGATCTGCCTCTCAGGCGAGAGCACCACGTCGGATCGTCCGTCCCCGTTGACGTCCAGGTGCTGATCGATCTCGAGCCTCGATCGGACAGACACGACGGGACGCGCCGGTACCAGGCCCCGTGCGGATGGCACGACACACCAGATGTCACGCGAGGGGCCTCGTCGAATCGCGATGTCCGAGGCGCCGTCTCCATCGAAGTCGCCGACGACGGGTTCGTCGCCAGAGGCGCCGTGTCCCAGCGTCGCAACGAACGCATCACGGCGCGAGTAGCCCAGATGCGATCGCAGAACGTGCCAGCCGCCCGTCGACGCACGCCAGACAGAAATGTCGGCTCGGCCGTCTCCGTCGAAGTCGCCGACCGCCGGCTGGTCTCCGAGGGATCTCGTGCCCCATTCCACGGTGAAGTGATCGCGGTAGCCGCTTGATGATGTCGTGATCGACCACATGCCAGTGTCCGGTTTCCAGACGGCGACATCGGTCCTTCGGTCTCCGTCGTAGTCGGCGGGGACCGGAACGTCGCCCTTCTCGCCCCACACAATCTGCCGGACATCCGCGAGCCCGCTCGCTGCCGTGCGGATGCTCCAGGTGCCGTCGTGCGACCAGGTGGCAATGTCCTCGGTCCCGTCGCCGTCGTAGTCTCCGAGCACGGGCTCTCCATCCAGCCAGCCATTTCCCAGTCCCTTCGACAGCCATTCTGCAAGGGCGCCTCCGTGCGCGAGGTACCAGGTGCCCTGACCTGGACGCCAGAGCGTAGTCGCACGGGAATCGAACGCGCCCGCCGACGTGACCGCCGTCTGACGAATGACAACGCCCTGGATGACCATGACTTCGAGCCCGGCCAGCTGCACGAAGGCGACTCTGGTTCCGGCCAGCGGAAGACGCGCGGCGCTGATCGACAGAAGGCCGTCTCCGCTGCCGTTGGTATCGCCTGAGAGGTGCAACCAGGGAAAGCCTGTCGCTGCAGTCCACTGACAGCTCTGAGTGGCAGACACGAGCACCTGCCGTTCGCCGCCGTCGGGGCCGAACGAAAGAACAGCGGGAGACGCTCCGTAGATGCACGCCGCGGACGCCATGCCGCTCACTTCGTCGGAGGGTGGACTGACTGCACCGCTCGTGTCGTATGCCTGCACGACCAGGTAGTAGCGCTGCCCATCGACGAGACTACCGATCGTCCATGACGTTTGAAGACCTGTGTCGATGACGACGGTGTGACGTCCACGTTCGGTCCCGTACTTGAGGAGATAGCCGGCCACAGTGGGCTCCGGGTTGGGATTCCACGCCACCGTCAACGACCCGGCGGCTGCTGGAGTGGTCGGACACAGCAGCAACGCAATCATCAACCTCAAGTGGTGCATGCTCTCTCCCTCTTCCCGGCGGACAGTTCGTCGCGGGCAGACTTCAGTCTTCGCTCAGGACGACTCACAGCGGCGGACTGCATGTCTTTGCATCCTATCGAGTGGCCGACGTCCTGCATGCGCGCCGCGAGCCAGGCAGCCCCGGCCTCGACGTCGTGACATTCCAATCCGGACCGGAGGTCGGTGATGAGTCGGGAGCACGCTTCGATTGAGGCCGAGGCCCTGCTCGAATTTCCGAGCGAGCTCGCAGCGCCCTCCCTTTCACGTCACAGGTCGACCGCCGCGCCGTCCCTTCATTGTCAGGGCCTGAACACCCGGATCAGATCCGCTGCCGGCAAAGGCAGCGGCGCGCGGCTCCTGCTGTTCGCCTCGGCGGCCGTCATCGCCATCATCTGGGTCGGCCGGCAGCCGTTGAGCTTTGACGACCTTTCTGCCCGCCTCGCCCGGTCGTCCATGAGTCAGTGGCCTCCCCAGGTGACCGGTCTTGAGCTCTCGGGAAACGAGCAGGCGCTCCTGGCGGAGGGCACGACCGACGAGCTCTCTGCCGAAGTCGCCGTTCGCCAGCTACTCCAGCAGTATGAGGAGGCCTACCGGGGTCTGAGCGTCGAACTGGCAGCGAAAGTGTGGCCTTCAGCCGACCGGGTGTCGCTGGCGGAAGTGCTGGAGGGCGTAGAAATGCAGCGGCTGAGCCTGGAACGCTGCGATGTGGATGTCGCCGAGTCGAGGGCGACGGCGTTCTGCCGGGCGGTGCTTCGGTTCATGAACGGATCGGAGCGTCCCGGATCGTCAAGCGTGCAGCAGGACTGGATCTTCAACATGCGCCACGAGCGCCAGTCGTGGACGATCGACTGGATTGGCGTGTCGCAATCCCGTGCATCCGTTTCGAGCCCTCGATAGACGCTGCGGCAGCGGCCAGGACGATCATTGCCGTTCCTTCCGGCGGAAGGAAGATGTTGCCGGCCGGGCTGGCTGATGGCAGAACCCGCGGCGCGGGAGGTGGGCGATGTCGAACGGATGCGTGCAGAAGCGGGGCAGGATGTAGGGGCGTCCGGACGGCGGCGGAGGCAGGGACCTGTGCGAAAATCAGCAGTTGCGTCTGGTCAGGATAGGGCCTGACAAAGGAGACAGTCCCCTGATTTCGAACTTCGCCTCCCGCACGTGTGCGGCTGCTCTCGTCTCGTTTGCGTCGCTGACATCCGGTGCCAGCCTCTTCGCACAGTCCCCGGCGCCGTCTGCAACGGCTGCCGCGGCGGCCTCTGCCCTGCCATTTTCTGTTGACGGCCCGCCGGCCCCCGAAGCGCCCGCGATCGTCGCCCGCGACGCGACAGGGCGGGCGACGGTGCGCGCCGTCCGTGTTGACGCGCCCATCCGGCTCGACGGCCTGCTCGACGAATCGTTGTATGAAGACGTCGCGCCGATTTCCGACTTCGTCCAGGTCGAGCCGTCGGAAGGCGCTCCCGCAACGGAGAAGACCGATATCTGGCTGGCGTTCGACAACGACAACGTCTATGTGACGTGCCGCTGCTGGGACAGCACGCCCGAGCGGCGCGTCGCGACCGAGATGCGGCGCGACAGCACCGCGACGTGGCAGGGCAACGACGTCATCTCGATTTTCTTCGACACGTTCTACGATCGCCGCAACGGCGTCGGCTTCACGATCAATTCCATCGGCGGCCGGAACGACGGCCAGATCACCAACGAGAACCAGTACGCGGGCGACTGGAATCCCATCTGGGACTTTGCGACAGGCCGCTTCGACGGCGGATGGACCGTGGAGATGGCCGTCCCGTTCAAGTCGCTGCGGTACCGGGACAGCGACGCGCAGGTCTGGGGCTTCCAGGCGCAGCGCGCGATCCGCTGGAAGAACGAGCTGTCGACGATCACGCCCGTTCCCGCGGGCCGCGCGATGATGAGCGTCTGGCAGTCTTCGCGTGCGGCGACGATCGTCGGCATCCAGACGCCTTCGGGCGGCGCGAACCTGGAGATCAAGCCGTACGTGACGATGAACCAGTCGACGAATGCGAATATCCGCCCGCACGATCCGGGCGACTTCGACGGCGACTTCGGCATCGACGCGAAGTACGGCATCACGCAGAGCATCAGCGCCGACTTCACCTACAACACCGACTTCGCGCAGGTGGAGGCCGACGAGGCGCAGATCAACCTGACGCGCTTCAGCCTGTTCTTCCCCGAGAAGCGCGAGTTCTTCCTGGAGAACCAGGGGACGTTCTCGTTCGGCGGCATCGCCACGACCGGTCAGAGCGCCGGATCGGCGGATGCGCCGATGCTGTTCTACAGCCGCCGGATCGGGCTCGATGCCGGACGCGGGGTGCCGATTCGCGTCGGCGGGCGCGCGACCGGACGCGTTGGACGCTACAGCCTCGGGCTCTTGAACATTCAGACGGGCGACGCGCCGGAGGCCGATTCGGGTGCGTCGAACTTCTCGGTCGTCCGGGTCAAGCGCGACATCCTGCGGCGCAGCAGCATCGGGGTGATCGCGACAGGCCGCTCGGCCGCGGAGCTCGGGACCGGCTCGAACCTCGCGTACGGCGTCGACGGCACGTTCGGCTTCTACAGCAACCTGGCAATCAACACGTTCTGGGCGCGCACGGATACCGATGGCCTCGACGGAAGCGACACGAGCTATCGGACGCAACTCGACTATGCGGGCGATCGCTATGGCGTCGAGCTCGAGCATCTCACCGTCGGCGACGTGTTCAATCCCGAAGTCGGCTTCGCGCGCCGCCGCGACATGCGCCGGAATTTCGGCAAGCTGCGGTTCAGCCCCCGCCCCGAGTCGAGCGACTGGGTTCGTCGCTTCTCCTGGACAGGATCCCTTGCGTACATCGAGAACCTGGCGGGCCACCTCGAGACGCGTGAGCAGGTCGGCGAGTTCGCCGTCGAGCTGCAGCACAGCGCTCGCGCCTATGTCACCTCCACGGGAACGTACGAAGACCTCTCGCGGCCGTTCGACATCGCCGAGAACGTGCAGCTTCCTGTCGGTGGATACAGCTTCGATGCCGTGAAGGTCGGCTGGGATCTCGGCCAGAACCGCCGTATCGCCGGCAACCTGGCGGCCGAATACGGCACGTTCTACAACGGGACGAAGACCGGCTTCAGTGTGAGCCGCGGCCGCACGACCCTCGGCCCTCAGCTCGCCTTCGAGCCGACCTACACCGTGAACTGGGTGGATCTCGATCAGGGCTCGTTCACCACACACCTCATCGGCACGCGAGCCATCTACACGATGAACCCGCGCATGTTCGTGAGCTCGCTCGTGCAGTACAGCTCGACGAGCGGGCTCGTCGGCGCCAATGTCCGGCTGCGCTGGGAATATCAGCCCGGCAGCGAGCTCTTCATCGTCTACAACGAAGAGCAGGACGTGCGCGATCGCCTCATCACCGCCGCCCCCGTCCGCTCGTTCATCGTCAAGGTGAATCGGCTCTTCAGGTTTTGACGGCTCCTCGCGAAGACCTGGGGCCTCTCGGTCCTTTCAGGGTCCTTCAGGTCCTCTGGGTCCTGGTTCGCGCAGCTCCAGCACCTCGGTGATTCCCCGCCGCCTCATCTGCGCTGAAGCCACACATTTGTCGGAGCATGCGTACGACTTCCATGTGAACTTTTTTCACTAAGTCACGCTGCCGAGCTCGGCTCGCACCTCATCTTCTTTCCACAAAAGGTCCACAAATACAGCGACTTCTGTCGACTGGCATGAATCGCGCAGTTCGCAGTCGACGTCGAGTCGTTGCGCTCTGTGTTGCACGCCTCGATTACGAAGTGCAACCGCCTTCCTGAAGAGGTCGGTCCCAGGCACGAGGAGCTGCGGGGCGAGCATGACGGCAGACCGATTCGAAGCCAGAGGAAAGTTCCTCTTTCGAGGTAGCAGCAAGTTCTTTCCGAAGGGTGTCTCGTACGGAACGTTCGCGCCGGACGAGCGAGGAGAGCAATTCCCCCCGCTCAGCCGGATCGCTGACGACTTCGCGTTGATGCGGCGCTACGGCATCAATACCGTCCGCACGTACACCGTCCCGAGCCGCGCGATCCTCGATGAAGCGGCGCGCGCGGGTCTGCACGTGATGGTCGGGCTGCCGTGGCCGCAGCACGTCGCGTTTCTCGACGATCCGAACGGCGCGAAAGAGGTCCGGGACACGGTGGTCACCGGAGTCAGGGAGCTCCGGGATCATCCCGCCGTCCTGATGTTCGCGCTCGGCAATGAGATTCCTCCCGCGGTCGTGCGGTGGCACGGGCAGGACCGGGTCGAGCTGTTCCTTCGGGAGCTCTACGATGCCGCGAGGAACACGGCGCCAGAAAGTCTCTTCACCTATGTGAACTTTCCGCCGACCGAGTACCTCGATCTGTCGTTTCTCGACGTCTGCGCCTTCAACGTCTACCTGCACAACGAGCGGAACCTGCGCCGCTACCTCGCGCGCCTGCAGCACGTCGCCGGCAACCTTCCGCTGCTGCTGGCCGAGGCCGGAGCCGACAGCATCCGCGAGGGACTCCATGGGCAGGCTTCGCTGACGGCGATGCAGATCCGCGCGGCCTTCGCCGAAGGCGCGTGCGGGGCCATCGCCTTCTCGTGGACCGACGAATGGTGGCGCGGCGGACAAGCCGTCCACGACTGGGCATTCGGACTCGTCGATCACGAGCGTGAGGCGAAGCCGGCCGCGATCGCCGTTCAGCAGGCGTTTGCCGATGCGCCCTTCTCGGCCGCCGAACAGCGCACCTGGCCGCGCGTCTCCGTGGTCGTGTGCGCGTACAACGCCGCCGACACGCTGGACGAGTGTCTCGAGTCGCTGGGGAACCTGACGTATCCGGACTACGAGGTCATCCTCGTCAACGACGGATCGAAGGACACGACCGAGCAGATCGCGCGGCGTCACGCACACGTCCGCGTCATCACCACGCCCAACAACGGTCTGAGCACCGCGCGCAACATCGGCCTCTCCGCAGCCACCGGCAGCATCGTCGCCTACACGGACGCCGATGTGCGGGTCGATCGCGACTGGCTGACGTACCTCGTCCAGCCCTTCCTGACGTCGGACGCCGTCGGTTCAGGCGGCCCCAACGTCGTGCCTGCCGACGATCCCTGGATCGCGCAGTGCGTGGCACGGTCCCCCGGAGGTCCGACGCACGTGCTGTTCGACGATCGCAGGGCCGAGCACGTCCCTGGCTGCAACATGGCGTTCCGCCGCGACGCGCTTCTGGCAATCGGCGGGTTCAATCCCATCTACCTTCGTGCCGGCGACGATGTGGACGTGTGCTGGCGGCTGCAGGCCCAGGGCTGGACGATCGGATTTGCGCCTTCGGCGCTCGTCTGGCACAGGCATCGCTCGACGGTCGCCGCGTACTGGCGGCAGCAGGTTGGTTACGGCGAGGGCGAGGTCTGGCTGCAACCGCACCATCCCGACAAGTTCGTGGGATCGCGCATCCGCTGGCGGGGACACGTCTACAGTCCGCTGCCGTTCGTCCGGTCGCTCTTCGGCACGCGAGTGAACGCGGGTCCGTGGGGTACGGCGGCCTTCCCGTCGGTCTACCGGACCGATGCGTCGTCGCTCTTCTTCGCCCCGCATTCAATCGCCTGGCAGGCTGTGGCGCTTGCCCTCGTCGTTGCTGGCATTCTGGTCGCCGGATTCAGCGCCAATGCTCCCGGACTGTGGCTCGTTGTCGCCGGACTGGCGGCTATCTCGGCGACCGTCGGTCGCTGCGTGCGGTACGCGCTGGCGTCCGACATCGGGATCCTGCCGCCGATCGCCGGCCGCTCGCCGGAGATGAGCCGCGTTCTCACGCGGGGGCTCATCACGTGGCTTCACTTTCTCCAGCCGCTGGCGCGCGCCCGCGGACGGATCCGCGGGTTGCTGATGTCGCCGGAGTTCGAGCTGGCTGAGGAGCACTCGACAAGGTCTCCGGCTTTCCACGAGATCGCCGAGGCCCTTCCATTCCTCGGGGTCCGGCATGCGGCGCTCCAGTTCTGGTCGGAGTCGTGGCTGTCGCGCGAGACGCTGCTGACGCGGATCGCCGATCGGTTCCGCAGCACGAGGATCGCCACTGCTCTCGAGGTGGACGACGGCTGGCACGCGCGGAGGGATGTCAGCCTGCAGCTTGGCCGCTGGGCGCGACTCGACGTGCAGATGCTCGTCGAGGAGCATGCGCACGGGAAGGTCCTCGTGCGAATCGCACGCCGCGTGCGAGTGACTGCGTTCTTCGCAGCCGCGGTCGCAGCCTTCGTCGCACTCGTGGCCGTGACCGTCTCCTCGACGGAAGGCTGGCTGACGGTCGTTCCAGCGACACTCGTCGCCGGCATGATGGCCAGAGCATCGTGGCACGCGGCGGCGACGCTGTCGCTCGCGGATCAGGTCATCACGAAGGTCCTGCTCGATGTCGGAGCGATGCCGATCGGACGGCTCGCCACGCAGGTAGCGGCGCGCATTCCCGCGCCGCCGCGCGACGTCGTCGAGCCCGTCACCCTCGGGCCTCTGCAGCGGCCCCGTCAGATCGCGCTGGCGGCCTCGCGATCGGCGATTGTGCCGACCGCGCGCCATGCAAGCTGATCGAGCCCGTGCGGCTCGCGCTCGCCGGCGTTTGATCTCGTACGCCGCGCCACACAGGGCGCGCTGGGCGGCGATCGTCGCGGCGAGCATCCTGAGCACCGGTCTTTCACTGCTGCAACCCTGGCCGCTCAAGGTCCTGGTCGATCACGTCCTGGGCGATGTGCCGCTCGCCGGCATCCCGGGCGCCGTCCTGGGACTGCTGCCGGGCGCCGCGACGCCGGCCGGACTGCTGGCGTTGGTGGTCGCGGCGAGCGTCGGCATCTTCCTGATCAACAGCGCGGTCGAGTGGATCATCTCGCTCGAGTGGACGAGGGTCGGGCGGCGCATGGTGTACGACCTTGCGCGCGATCTGTTCTCGCGCGTTCAGCGTCGATCCCTTGCGACGCACAGCCGCCATTCGATCGGCGATTCGATGAGCCGCATCGTCGGCGACTCGTGGTCGGTGAATGCGGTTGTCTCTACGCTGCTGTTCTCGCCGGGCCACGCTCTGCTCACGACGATCGTCATGGTGGTCGTCATGATGCAGCTGGACCTGACGCTCACGCTGCTCGCCCTGGCCGTGGCTCCCTTCATGACGGTCGCGGCGTGGGCGTTCGGCCGGCCTCTCAGACAAGCCGCGCACGCCCACAGGGAAGTCGAAAGCCGGATTCAGTCGCACGTTCAGCAGACGCTCGCCGGGGTGTCCGTCGTCCAGGCGTTCACCAGAGAAGACGACGAGCAGAGACGCTTCCAGGAGCTGGCGAGTGTTGCGATTCGCGCGCATCAGCGCACGGCGTTCGTCGGAAGTCTCTATGGCCTCGGATCGGGACTCCTCACGACGATCGGCACGGCCGCCGTCATGTGGCTCGCGGCACTGCGCGTGATCGACGGCCGGCTGACCGTGGGAACCGCGCTCGTCTTCCTGTCGTACCTGGCGTCGCTACAGTGGCAGCTCTCGGCGTTCGCCAGCATGTACACGAGCCTCCAGTCTGCTGGAGCGGGCGTTGACCGCGTGATGGACGTGCTCGAGGAAGCTGACGATCTGCCGAGGAAGTCGAACCCGATACGGGTGCCCGCGCTGCGCGGCGACGTCGTGCTGCAAGACGTCAGCTTCGGATACGTCGAGGGACAGCCGGTGCTTGCCGGCGTGTCGCTCGCGGTGAAGGCAGGCGACACGGTGGCGATCGTGGGCTCGACCGGAGCGGGGAAGAGCACCCTCATGGGCCTGGTGCCGCGCTTCTTCGATCCGGACGCGGGGCGGATTCTCATCGACGGCCATGACGTGCGCGATCTGGACGTGCCCGGCCTGCGAAGCCAGATCGCGGTCGTCCTGCAGGAGGCATTCCTCTTCCCGGCCAGCATCGCCGAGAACATCAGCGTCGGCCGGCCCGGAGCGGCGCGCGAAGCGATCGAGGCCGCGGCAAAGGCCGCGAACGCACACGACTTCATCAGCCGGCTGCCTGAGGGCTACGACACCGTCATCGGCGAGCGCGGCGCGACGCTCTCCGGCGGCGAGCGCCAGCGGATCTCGATCGCGCGCGCAATGCTGAAGAACGCCCCGATCCTGATTCTCGACGAGCCGACGAGCGCTCTCGACGCCGAGACCGAGCACGCGGTCGTCGAGGCGCTGGAGCGACTGATGCGCGGCCGGACGACGTTCATCATCGCGCACCGGCTCTCGACCATCCGGAAGGCGACGTCAATCGTCGTCTTGGAGAGGGGGACCGTCGTCGAGCAGGGGACTCACGCGCAGCTGCTCATGCGCGGCGGGATCTACAGCGAGCTTCACGCGTTGCAGTGTCCTCGTGAAGCGGCGGGATCGGCGGCATAGCGATGGACGCCGTCACCACACTCGCCGCGCAGACCGCCCGTCCAATCGATACGAGTGTGGCGCGTCTCTTCCAGTGGCTGGCGAAGTACGCGTTGCGGCGATGGTCCGGGCTGCTCGCCGTGCTGGCGACGATGATTCTGAACGTCGTCATCGAGGTGCTCAAGCCGTGGCCGCTCAAGGTGCTCGTGGACCATGCCCTCGGCGACAGGCCGATGCCGCCGTCGCTTGCGAGGATCGCGCAGGGGCTGCCAGGCGCTGCGACGCGTGAAGGCCTGGTCGGCTGGAGCATTGGCGCAACGGTCGTCCTCTTCCTGCTTGGCTGGGCCGTCGGTGTCGGCAAGGCATACGCCAACATCGGATTCGGCCAGCGGATGGTCTACGACCTCGCGACCGACCTGTTCAGCAAGCTGCAGCGGCTCTCCCTGCGGTTCCACAGCAGGCAGTCCGTGGGCGACTCCATCCGCCGCGTCACGACCGATTGCGGATGCGTCTCGGTGATCGTCAAGGACGCGTTTCTGCCGCTCGTGGCGTCCCTGGTGACGCTTGCCGCGATGTTCACGGTGATGTGGCGCATGGAGCCGCGCCTCACGCTGGTCTCCCTGACGATTGTTCCCTGGCTGGTGCTCGTCCTGCGCCGCTACATGACCCCGATGCTCGAGCGCAGCTACGAGCAGCAGGAAGCTGAGGGCCGGATGTACTCGGTCGTCGAGCGCACGCTCTCCGCGCTGCCCGTCGTGCAGGCCTTCGGACGGGAGCCGGCCGCCGATCGCGACTTCGACCGGACCACACGCGAAGCGCTCGATGCCGCGGTGGCGTCGACGACCGTCGGGCTGAAGTTCAAGGTGCTGACCGGGCTCGGCACTGCCTGCGGCACGGCGGCCATCATGTGGATTGGCGCCCAGAGCGTGCTGAGCGGCCAGCTCACCGTCGGCGGGATTCTCGTCTTCCTCGCGTACCTGGCTGCATTGTACGGCCCGCTCGAGACTCTGATGTATGCGCCGTCGACGACGCAGGGCGCCGCAGGCAGCGCCCGTCGCGTGCTCGAAGTGCTCGACATGCCGCGTGAGGTGGACGATCGGCCCGGCGCGCAGCGGGTCGAGCGCCTTTCAGGCCGGGTCACGCTCGAAGGAGTCTCGTTCGGCTACGAGCCTGGACGGCCGATCCTCGAGAACGTGTCGCTGACGGTGCGGCCTGGAGAGACCGTCGCCATCGTCGGTCCAACGGGAGCGGGGAAGAGCACGCTCGCCGGTCTCGTGCCGCGGTTCCACGATGTATGGGCAGGCCGCGTGGCCATCGGCGGCATCGACGTGCGCGACATCGAGCTGAAGTCGCTCAGGTCGCAGGTGGCGGTCGTTCTTCAGGACCCGTTCCTTTTCCCGATGTCGATCGCCGACAACATCGCCTACGGGCGTCCGGGAGCGTCGCGGAGCGAGATTGAGGAAGCCGCACGCGTCGCCAACGCGCACGACTTCATCGTCCGGCTTCCCGAAGGCTACGACACGATCGTCGGCGAACGCGGAGCGACGCTGTCGGGAGGAGAGCGCCAGCGCCTCTCGGTGGCGCGCGCGATGTTGAAGGACGCTCCGGTCCTGATCCTGGACGAGCCGACGAGCGCAATCGACGCGCGGACCGAGGCAGGCCTGCTCCAGGCGCTCGATCGGCTGATGAGCGGGCGGGCGACGATCATCATCGCCCACCGGCTGTCCACGATCGTGAGAGCGGACGCCATCGTCGTGCTGGATCGCGGCCGGGTCGCGGACATCGGCAGGCATGCGGAGCTTCTGCGGCGGGGCGGCCTTTACGCACGTTACTACGACCTTCAGACATCCATGGGGGCCGCGTCGTGATTGCGGTTCTGAGGCGACGTGTATGAAGCGAACGGCTGTTGTTTCAGGTTACTTCGTGGGGAACCCGATGGGAGGCCACGTCCTGTCGATCCTGCACTGGTTCGCTGGCCTGAGGGATCTCGGCTACGACGTGGTGTTCGCGGAGAGCCACTGCTGGGCGGGTGGCTGCTGGAATCCTGAGACGCAATCGGGAGGAGAGGATCCGTCGTACGGGATTGCCGAGTTGAAGCGTCACTCGAAGCTCACCGGACTCAAGGGCTGGTGTTTCGTCGACGCCAGGGGGAACTATCACGGCATGTCCCGCGACGAGCTGGCCGAGGCCTGCCGGAACGCGGATGTGATGATCGCGCTCTGGAGCGTGACCTGGCTCGAGGAGTTCCTGGAGTGCAAGCGCCGCATCTTCATCGACACCGATCCGGGGTTCACGCAGTTTGCGATGTCGCCGGTGCCCGTGCACTCGACGGTGGGCTACGCCTCGCCGCTCGACTTCCACGAGCACTTCACCTATGGCACGAGGATCGGAAAGCCGGACTGCCCGATTCCGACGCATGGCATCGACTGGAAGCCGACGCGTCCGCCGGTGTCACTCGATCTTCTTCCGATGTGCTTCACGCCGAATGCGGAGCGATTCACGACGGTCATGAGCTGGTCGTCGCGTGCCCCCGTCATGCACGACGGCGTCGAGTACGGGCAGAAGGACATCGAGTTCTGGCGGATCGCGGCGCTGCCGCAGCGCGCGGACGCCGCCTTCGAGATAGCGCTCACCGGCAAGTCCGCCCCGCGTGACGCGATCGCTGCCGAAGGCTGGCGCCTGGTCCATGCCGGAGACGTGACGGTCTCGCCGTGGACGTATCGGGATTACATCGCGCACTCGCGTGGCGAGTTCAGCGTCGCCGTGAACCTCGAAGTCAAGACGCGGAGCGGGTGGTTCAGCGATCGCACCGCGGCGTACCTCGCGTCGGGCAAGCCGGCTGTCGTGCAGGACACCGGGTTCTCGGAGGATCTGCCGTGCCGCCAGGGGCTCTTTCCCTTCTCGTCGCTCGAGGATGCGGCCGGGGCGGTCGAAGCCATCGCGCGGAACTACGGCAAGCACTGCACCGCGGCGCGTCTGCTCGCGGAGGAGTACTTCGACGCGCGGCGTGTCATCGCAGACGTGCTCGGTCCGGTGGCCGCCTAATCACGATGAGCACTTGAATTGACGCTGCGATTGTACTTCAATGGCGTCATGTCACAGTCCTATGACGTCCGCTTTCGCGAGCGCGCGGTCGCGGCGTACCACGCGGGTGAAGGCGGATACCACGACCTGGCGCGGCTGTTCGACGTCGGGTACCGCACGCTCCAACGATGGGTCGCGCAAGAGCGGGCGACCGGCTCGGTGGCGCCGCGGCCGAATGGCGGCGGGTGGCGCTGTCCGATCGATCTCGACGTGCTGGAGGCCGTCGTTCGGGAGGCGCCAGATGACACCGTCGCCGAATTGTGCCGCACGTACAACCGACGGGTGCCGCGTGCGGCACGGACGACGCGCACGAGCTTTGGGCGAGCGATGCGCCGCGCGGACTTCGTGCTCAAAAAAAACGCCCGCGGCCGAGCGAGTGGGACCGCCCGGACGTGACGGCCAAACGTGCGGCCTTCCGACGATGGGTCCGCCGACAGGATCCGCGTCGGCTCGTCTTTCTTGATGAAGCGGGCGCGAATCTGGCGATGGGTCGGTCCCACGCCTGGGTCAAACGGGGCGAAGAATACGTGGAGCCGCGACCGATGAACTGGGGCGACAATCTCACGCTGGTCGGCGCCATCCGGCGCCGGGGCTGGGTCGTGCTGAGCACCCAGTGGCACGCGATGAACAAGGTCAGCTTCATCGAATGGGTGCGCCGCCGGCTCGCCCCCCGGCTGCGGCGAGGGGACATCGTCGTCCTCGATAACCTTGCCGCGCATAAAGCCCCCGAGGTGGCGTTCTTCATTCAGCAGCGCGGCGCCAGCCTCAAACGCCTGCCGCCCTACTCGCACGACTTCAATCCGATCGAGCCGGTGTGGAGTCTCGTCAAACGTCGCATCCGTGATGGCGCACCCCGCACCGGACCCGCGCTGCGCCGCGTCGCTCGCGCGGCCCGCCACGCGGTGACGCCCTATCACTGCCGCCAGTAGTTCGCACATGCTGGGTACGTCAATTCAAGTGCGCGCCGGGATTAGTTCGTGCGGATTCTGGTGCTGTCGCTGGGAGTGCCATTTCCGCCGATCGGCGGCGGCCTCACACGGACCTATCACCTGCTCGAGGCTCTCTCGCCACATCACGAGGTCGTCCTCGCCGCCTTCGAGTACGGCGACGCACACGACCCGCCGCCCTTCCCGATAGAGATTGAACGGGTACCCTGGCGCTGGTCGCAGCCGTATCTCGACATGATCGGCGGCGATCCGGCCGCTCGGGCTCGCGCGTACAACCACCTGGCATTCGACAGCGGCGACCCCTGGTTTGTCAGCGCGCTCGACCCGTCGGCGATGGACGAGCTCCTTGTCCGCGTCCTTCGGAACAGATTCGACCTCATCCTTCTTGAAGGGGCGCCGCTCGCGCGCTTTCTGGGCAGGCTCCCTTCACACGTGCCCCGTGTGCTCGACCTCTTCGACGTCCACAGCCTCATGACCCAGCGGGACGTGGAGGTTGGCGCGCCGGCCGACCGGGAGGCACTGTCACGCGAAGCGAAGCGCACTCTCGCCTGGGAGCGTCATGCCGCGGAGAACACCAGTCACTGCCTGACCGTCTCGAACGAGGAGGCGGCGGTTGCCAGGGAACTGCTGCATGCGGCCAGCGTCCATGTCGTTCCAAACGGCGTGGACACCGAATTCTTCGCGCCGCGAGGCGGCCACTCGCAGAAGTCAGCTCTGCTGTTCACGGGGCGGATGAACTACGAGCCGAACGCGGATGCCGCGGTCTACGCAGCCGAGAAGATCCTGCCAGTCGTCCGGCAGCAGGTTCCCGGCGCGACGCTCCATGTCGTCGGGGCGAACCCGACGCCGAAAGTCTCTGCGCTCGCTTCCGATGCGGTCGCGGTGTACGGCCGCGTCGAGGACGTTCGCCCGCATCATCAGAACGCGGAGGTCGTGATCGTTCCGGTACGAAAGGGCGGAGGCACGCGGCTGAAGGTGCTGGAGGCGGCAGCCGCAGGGAAGGCCATTGTCAGCACGACGCTGGGTGTCGAAGGCCTGGCGTTCAGGCCAGGTCGTGATGTCCTCGTCGCCGACACTCCGGAAAGCCTCGCGGCGGCGGTGGTCAGCCTTCTTGGCGACCCTGGCCGGCGCGCCGAGCTCGGTGCGCACGCGCGGACTGTCGCGTGCCGGTACGACTGGAAGGGGATCGGAGTGGATTTCCGCAAGCTGATCGAACGATTCATACGTGATGCACGAAACTGATGAGCTCTTACCGGACACGCCGCGCCTGCGTGTCGATCTGCACTGAATGTCACACCGCGCCGTGCCGATGAAATAAATGCGAGCATGCGGCGCAATTGACTGTGCGCCAGCGGTCTCGCAGGTTTATCATCACACTCGCTCCTCGACTTTTACTACTACTCGCGAAGTTCGGTGAACGGCCATGGTGTCTCTACACGGTCGCGTCAGGCCGACTCTTTGTCTGCTGCTGACGTGGGCCTGTTGCAACGGTGCAGCCAACGCACTCGCAGCGCCGCAGGCTCCTGAAGGACACACTCGATCGATCCGCGCGGAACGTGCGACGGCGGCTCCGTTGATAGACGGCGACGTGACCGACGACGTGTGGAAGCGGGCGCCATCGGCGGACACCTTCTGGATTTCGCAGTGGCAGCGCCGACCAAGCGACGACACCCGCGTCCACGTCCTGTACGACGACCGGGCGCTCTACTTCGCAGTGCTCTGCTTCGACGAGAAGCCCGAGCTCGTGCGTGCCCTGCAGATCACGCCCGACGCCGATCCGGGGCTGGACGATCGCATCACGATCGAGATCGACCCCTTCCACAACCACCGTTCCATTTCCCGGTTCACCGTGACGGCACGCGGCACTCAGTCGGACGTGAGGGCAGACGGGCGCGCGCAGAAGGCTGCATGGAAGGGCATGTGGCGCGCCGCGGCCAGGAAGACGTCGTCCGGCTGGACCGCCGAGATCGAGATCCCGCTCGAAATTCTTCCGTTCGATCCCTCGACCGGCATCTTCGGCATCAACTTCGTGCGTTTCCAGCATCGCACTGGAGAGTGGAGCGAGTGGGCGAACCTGACACCGCAGCGGCTGCCGGAAGAGGCCGGCCACCTCAGCGGTCTAGAGCTGCCCCAGCCGGTGACGCCGGCACGGCGCGTCGCCATCATGCAGTACGTCTCAGGCAATGCGCGGCCGCATGCCCGGCTCGAGGAGGCGGGCCGCCTGGGGACCGGGCTGGACGTTCGCTATCAGTGGCGCAGCACGATGACGTCGATGGTCTCGATCAGGCCGGATTTCACGGACATCGATGCGGACGTGCCTGGAGTCGGTTTCAGCTACAACGAGAAGTTCATCAGCGACCATCGGCCGTTCTTCCAGGAGGGCGCCGCGTTCTTCGGTAACCGGGCGATCTTTCACAGCGGCCGTGTCGAGACGTTCGACGTCGGCATCAAGACCTTCGGCCGCCTCTCCCGAACCCAGGTCGGCCTGCTCGCCACCCACAG